>SLMF01000513.1 GCA_007133715.1 Planctomycetaceae bacterium | reverse complement strand
TGGTTTCTCACGACGGGACGATCCTGCTGCGGGACTATGAAGGGACCGAGCAAGCCGTGCTGCAACGGCCGCAGGACGGGCTGGGCTTCTACAACCCACAGCCGATCCGAGCTACCGCGGTACCCCCGGTGGTGCGTCAGTTCGACGGCGACGCAGAGAAAGACCCCCCAGGGCCGTGGGCGTCGATCTACCTGCAAGATGTGTATCGGGGGCTCGAACCCGAAGTGGCGCGCGGCCAGATCGCGGCGATTCGCGTCGTGGAAGAGATTGCCAAGCCCGTGGAGATCCACCCGAATCTCCGCGCCTTCGGTTTCCAGTTTCCGGTGGTGTCCAGCGGCGCCACGTACGCGCCGAAGCGAGTGTGGGGCGAAGTCCCGGTCCAGGAGGACGGTTCGGCCGCCTTCCTGGCGCCCGCCGGTCGCCCCCTTTATTTCATGGCCCTTGATGCCGAAGGACGCGCGCTCCAGCGAATGCGGAGTTTCACCCATTTCATGCCCGGCGAGACGCAAACTTGTATCGGATGCCATGAGGAGCGGACGAGCGCGCCGCCGCTGACCCCCCTGCCCGCCGCTTTCACGCAAAAACCCCGCCCCTTAAAACCGCCCGAATGGGGACGCGATGGCTTCAGCTACGCCGGCATCGTCCAGCCCGTGCTGAACCGAAACTGCCTCCACTGCCACAATACCCGCAATCCGCAAGGCAACGTCGATCTGTCCGCAGACAAGACCGATTTCTTCAACGTCTCCTACGAGACCCTGGTCCGACAGGGCACGCCCGCCGAGAACCCCTTGCGCAGCGGCGCGCGGCAGGCCGATTTCCAAAATCCGTTCACCTCCTGGATCTCGACCTATAACGGCTCCGAAACCAATATCCTGGAAATCACGCCCCGGGCCTGGGGCTCGCCCGCCAGCCACCTGGCGGACCTGATCTTGGCAGGCCACCCGGACGACGAGGGAAAACCGCGGATCGCGATGACCGACAGCGACCAGCGTCGCGTGTTCGCCTGGATCGATCTGAACGTTCCGTACTACGGTACCAGCGATTCCAACCACCGCGATCGTCGCGGCTGTCGCCAAATGTGGCCCGAACAATTCGAAAGCGTCTTCCAAGAGGTCGTCGCACGACGTTGTGCCAGTTGCCATACGTCGGAGGACTCGAATCAAATGAGCGTACCGCGCAAGTGGTATCTGCGAGTGGAAAGCCCCCAGATGAATCGTTTTCTGCTGGCACCACTGGCCAGGAGCGCGGGCGGAACGCAGGATTGTGGTCAAGCCGTGTTCTCATCGACCGACGATCCAGATTATCAAGCGATCATGGCCACATTTCGGCCCATCCAGGAGCTGCTCAAACAAACGCCCCGGATGGATCTGGAGGGCGACCCCCTGGCATACTGAAGTGCTCGGTGTGCGGTGTTGGAGGTTCGAGGCGGTCCGTGGCAGTCCACCGGGGTGCCCATGGGTCCGCGGAGGAAGTCGTGGGCCCAGGTGACTTGGACGGGGCACCGATCGAGCTGCTGCTGCGAGATCAGAAGGTCGTGGCCCAGCAGGGACATGGAACGGTCGTTCTACCCCGATGGTTGCTGCCTGGCTCTGGCTCGAGCGGGATTCGGCTTGGCGACGTGCTGGCCGTGTCGGGATCGGGTTCCTCACTGCGGTGGGGTCATCCGGTTCGCCTCGTACTCGTACTCAGCATCGCGGTGCTCGTACTCGTACTCGATCGACTCTTTCGCCAAGGTCTGCGTTCGTTGGAACAACCGAGTCAGCACCGACACCACCCGAAATCCTCCTCCAATACCTCGCGGCACAAGAACAACAGCGCCGAAAGCGCCTGATTCTTCCGTGTGGAATACCAAGCTGACATCGATTACGAGTACGAGCACCGCTTTGCTGAGCACGAGCACGATACCCAAAACACGCCAGAACCCCTTTTCTGACAGAGCCCAGAATAATTCAAGAGAAGCGAGTTTTGTGAGCGGGGAGGTAGCAGAGACCGTCCAACCTCCCCGGGCTTGCCCAGGAGATCCTTACGCTCCCAGCAACCCCCCCCCGGACGCCTCCCTGCTGGTCAGCTGAAACGCCAAGGTTCAACCCTCCTTCAGCGGGGGTACGACAATCGGCGTATCGTCGCGATTTCCCCATTCGGTCCACCCCTTGTAATAATTGCGGACGTCGTCCGATCCCATCAACTCCATGGCAAAGACCATCACCGCAGCGCGACCCCCTGATGCACAGTGAGTCGCACTGGGGCGGTCCAAGTCGATGCCCGCTTGGTCGAACAACGCCTGCAGCTGGTCGGCGGGCAGGTAGCGGTAGGTCTCCTGATCGACGACCGAACGCCACTCCAAGTTGACGGCACCCGGAATGGCCCCGCCGTGCCGGTGTTCGCCCTGGTCGATCCCGCAGTGCTCCTCTTCCGAACGCGCGTCGACGATCTGCCATGCCTGTCCGGCCAACGCTTGCAGCACTTGGTCCCGCGCGGCGAAAAGCTCTGCACGGGGAAGGGCGGTAAACGATACGGGCGTGGGCTCCGACGCGTGCGTGCTGGTCGGCCAGGCTTCCGCCTGCCATTGGTACCAGCCGCCATTGAGCAGCTTGACCTCCTCGACACCCCAATAGCGAAGAATCCACCAGATTCGGGCGGAATGCCGAGACCAATTGTCATCATAGACCACCACGACAGAGTATTCATTGATACCCAGGTTGCCGATAATCTTACTCCAATCAGCGGCTGTGAGTTCATTGAAGCCGTCGGACCAGTGGTCGTGGTCCACCCACAGCGCCCCCGGTACGTGGGCGGCGTCGTAGTCCTCTCGATCCCGCGCATCCAACACGATCCAACCGTCCTGTTGCTGGTGTTCGAGCAACGCGTTCGGCTCGGCCAACAACTCGGGACGGGCATAGGTGAGGGGTTCGCTTCCCGTGGCCGGGGGCAGGGATAACAAGAGCAGCAAGAAAGCGGTGATTTGGCTGGCAGTACGCATGAGCATCCTCATTTCAGGACGGAACGGTCAGTATTCCGAACAGGCGAGGGAGTGGGATACGGTCTGTCGGCGTTGCCGGGGACCTGCGTATCGAGTTCGCGAGCGGCTCCGCGCCTGACTGCGGGTGTTCTAGGTGCGATGTACGTCGTTGCCAACTGGTTGCCGGGTTGCGATTGCTGGATTATGCTGGGGACAAAGGTTTCTTGGATACGAACGATTTCACCTTTCAGATTTTGGAGACGACGAGCTATGAAACGCCGCGATATGTTGAAAGCAACCGGTTTGACGGTAGCCGCAGCCGCTTGGCCCTTGCGTTGGTTGGGTGCTGCTGCGACCCAACGGCCGAAGGTATTGTACTTCACCCGGAGTGCCGGTTTTGAGCACTCGGTGGTCCGCCGCCCCGAGGGCCAGCTGAGCCATTCGGAGCGGATCATGGTGGAGGTGGGTGAGCAGCAGGGGGTCGAAGTGGTCTGTTCCAAGGACGGCAGTCTGTTCGATGGGGATCTGGACCAGTACGCGACGATTGCGTTTTACACGTCGGGCAACCTGTTGGGTGCGGCCGGGGACGGGAGCCCGCCGATGACGGTTCGGGGCAAGCAGCGGTTGCTGGATTGGATTGCGGCCGGGGGTGGTTTTGTGGGGATCCATGCGGCCACCGACACCTTTCGCAGTGGCGGGGTCGATCCGTACATTGAGATGATCGGGGGCGAGTTCAGTGGCCACGGTCCGCAGCAAGTGGCGACGAATTACAATGTTTCGCCCAAGTTTCCCGGGATGGAGGACGTCGGTCGTTCGTTTGAATTGAATGAGGAATGGTACGCCCACCGCAAACTGAACGAGGACATGCACGTGATTCTGGTGTTGGAGACGGAGGGCATGCGGGGCAACGATTACGATCGTCCGCCGCTGCCCTCGGTCTGGGCTCGCCGCCATGGCGACGGCCGCGTCTACTACAATTCGCTGGGGCATCGTGAGGACGTCTGGACCAATCCCTTGTTCCAGAACATGTTGGTTGGTGGTTTTTCCTGGACGATGGGCGAGGTCGACTTTGACCCCGTGACGAATTTCGCGGAAAAGACGCCCGGGGGGAACATCTAAGAGGGGTCCGGCAGCAGGGGTGGCGTGCTTGGCCGCTGGCGGGGCACGCCACCGGGACCGCAGAAGGAAAGGATCCTGGCATGAATGCCTTGCGTTATGGGATTGT
>SLMF01000102.1 GCA_007133715.1 Planctomycetaceae bacterium | reverse complement strand
TGTACGCCCGCTGGTAACCTTCGTGCCCGCAGGTGCCTAGGCAACCCGCACGGCCGTGGCACAGGGCCCTTTGCGCCCTTCACCCACCGAATACTCCACCAACTGACCCTCGCGCAGTTCCTCGATCCGAGCGCCCTGCACTTCGGAGTGATGAAAGAACAGCTCTCCCCGCTCTCCCTCGATGAACCCAAAACCTCGATCCGCAATCAACTTCTTGATCTTACCTTGTGGCATTGCCACCCTCCAACAAAACAAAACAAAGAAACGAGTCCCCGCCGACAATTCGCGAAGCATCGACAAACGACTCGCAAAACCGTGAGCAAATAGCCTCGGACATCGAGAGGCGACCACAACCAATGGCGGGCCACAACACAAGCGGGGCAAGATGCGATCAACGACTCGCGTCGTTTTCCTTCGCACCGTCTTCTCTGCTCGACACGATTACTCGTGTCCCCCCGAGTATAACGAGTGGAACCAGAAAAGCAATGGGAATGAAAAATGGTTTGCCACATTTTGGTTTCAAGGCTTTCCCGGGCCTCATCGCACCCCCAGGCCCTCGTCCGGGCCCGGTTTCAAAGCGGGGTCGCAGTCCGCGTCATGCGACGCATGCCGCTGGTGGCGTATCCAGCTGATCCACTCGGCCGAGGGGTGACCGTACGGCCGGAATTTCTCGAATTCACCCCGCTCTTCTTGGTACAGCACCGCGCGATGCACACCGATCCGCCCCGCTTCCGGGCTGTCCATTAAGTTGGCCGAATCCGTCACGCTCATCTGGAACAGCACCCGCCAAGCCAGATCGTGGAATGTTTGGCGATCCAAGCAACGGCTCAGATTGGTGTAATTGTCACACCAGAGCAGGGTATGGATTCCCAACCGCGGGCCTTCGCGGAGGATCAGGGCCAATTGCTGATCGGGCCGCGGGCCGCTGTCTTCTTCAAACGAGAAGCGGTACTCGTCGCTTTTGCGAAGGTCGCGGAAGCGGGCCAGATTGTAAATCACCAGAAACACGGGCGGTTCCTCTTCCCGCTCCTCGGCCAATCGTTGTTCGAGCTGTTCGGCCAGCTGCCCCACGGCTTGGGCGGCTTGGTTGGCGGTGGCGATCCGCGTTTTCAGCTCGAGCAGCTGGGCCAGCCGCTGCCAGAAACCGGCCAGCGGCGATTCGGCTCGTAGTCCGTCCAGGATGACCCAGTTGGCTCCGGCGGCCGACGTGTGGCTCTCGCCCGCGTCCCCCCGTGCCCGGCCGCGGTGCGCGAGATCGCCGTTGTGGGACCCCGAACTGGCGGGCGTCGTATCGGCCATCAAACTGATCACGCTATTGGCCAGCAGGGCCAGCGCTGCCGATTCGTCCTGGCCGACGATCACCAGATTGCTGCCGCTGTGGCGGGGGAATACGGCGGCGGCCGGATCCTTGATCGATACGGCTTCGCCCAGCCAAGCGCGGGGGGCCCGCGCATGCGGGCCGGTTGCACCACCCAACAACGCCGCCTGCAACAGCGTGTTCTTGGACGGATCGGCCGGAAGATTGCCTTCAAAGATAATCGGGGGCGGCAAATGGCAGCGGCGTTGGCGGCCCAACCGCCTCAAGCGTTCCAGATAGTGCTCGCGCTGCGAATCGGGCAGCCAGACCACTTGGAAGGGATGGTTGCCTTCGAACAGCCCGTTGGCATCGTTATAGATCGCCTCGCCGGGCCGACTGAGCAAGCGTGCGGCCGTATTGTCGTCGCTCAGGATCAGGTGGGCATCGCCTTCGCTGCATTGCAAGGCGACGCGGACAGCCATTTGGCCCAAGGTGCTGCGGGCCAAGGTGTAGGCACCCGCCAGCGTCTGGGAGCCCAGCAGGACGTGCATGCCGAAGGCCCGGCCTTGGCGTACCAGCCGATCCAGCAGGAGGGCTGCTTCCTGGGCGATGGCGTCGTCCTTGACAAAGAACTCTTGGAATTCATCGATGATCAACAGCAGACGGGGCAGCGATTGTTCGGGGCAGGCGTCCCGATAGGCGGGCAGATCCTGGACGCCCTGGGCGCGAAATCGGTCGCCCCGCTCCTTCAACTCTTGGTCCAGCCGCTCCAGCACGCTCATCCCGAATTCCCGCTCGCTTTCGATGGCAATCACCCGGGCATGCGGCAACTGGCCTGCCGCATAGGCTTGGAACTCGACCCCCTTCTTAAAATCGATCAAGTAGAATTGGACTTGCTCGGGGCTGTACCGGATCGAGAGGCTGGTGATCAGGGCGTGCAGCAGGGTAGATTTTCCCGAGCCGGTTTTCCCGGCGATCAGCACGTGTTGGGAGGTGCCGCGGCCCAGCCGCAGGGTCTGCAGGTTCGTGGCCCCCGCCCGCCCCAACGGCACTTCGAGTTCGCTGCGGCTGTCGCCGCTCCACCACTCGGAGGCCGGCGGCACGATGGTCTCGAACGGCACCTCGACCCGCCGCGCGTCCTTGGCTCGCGCGCCGATCACACGCACGATCTCGGTAAAACGGTCGCCCGGCGGCGGATCATCCAAGCGCAGCGGCAGGCGGCCCAACTCCGGATCGTCCCAGCGATACGCGGCCTGCGAGGCGTCCCACTCCAGCACCGCCGCAGCCGGTTTCAAGTCGTCCAGGTGGAAGTTCGCGGGCAGTTTCAGCCGCCGGTCGACGCTGATCAGGGTGTACACCCCGCAACGGGCCCCGCTGGAAGCGATGCTGGCCAGCCGCCGCGTGGATTCTTCGTTGAAATTGGCCGGGAAATTGGCGATCACCAGCACCTGAAACGGCTCCGCCACCTCGCCCGCCCGGCGATTGTACTCCTGGATCGACTCGAATTCGTTGCGGAGATACTTCTGAATCACGTCCTCCATGTGCTGCGTCAGATCGGCCAGTCGCTGGTGGATGTGCACGGTTTCCGTCCAGATCCGGCTGGATACCAGGCGTTCATCAAAGTCGGCCAGATGCATGAAGGCCGAGAAATTCTGGCCCAGACCGGTCGGATCGATGATCGTGAAACGCACCTTGCCCGGCGGCAAGGACGTCAGCAGACGCAAGCTGACATTCTGCAACGAACGGATCGCCGCCTCCCGACCCTCGCCCTCCGTGAGGTACAGCAGCGAGGGACAATCCGGATAGGAAAGGGTGGCGGGCAAAGCGAAGCGGGTTCGCGTGCGCTGTAACCGCGGGGCCTGCGGTAGACCCTGCGGTAAGCTGTCCAACGCGAATTCCAGCCAGCCGAAACGCAAAACGGGCAGCTCCCGGTCGTCCGGCTGCCATTGATTCCAATCCACCTGATCCCACGCCGGGAAATGCGTTTCACACAGCCCCTGCATCCGGTCCACCTCGGCTTCCAAGCCATCCATGCCCGCCGTCCAACGCTGCGACAGTCGCTCCCACTCGCTCTCGGCCGCGTGGTGCGAGGCCTGCAGACGCTGCTGACGGGTCTCCAGCAGGGCCTGGTTCGCCGCGGCAAACCGCTGTTCGCAAGCCTCGATTTGAGGCGGATACTGTTCGTCCACCGCCTGCAAATCGCGTTGGAAACGCTGCTTCAGCTGCTTCCGCTGCTCCTGCGTGTGCTCGGCTAACCGCTCCACCTGCTGCTGGTGGTGCTCGGCCACTTCCGCACGGGTTCGCGACCAGCGAGCGTGGGCTTGGCTGATCGCATGCTCCCGCCGCTCGAGCAACTCCTCCTGCTCCCGCTCGGCCGTGTCGCCAGCGAGTTCCAAACCCTGCCGGATCGCCCGCTCGACCGCAATCAACTCCCGCAGGAACTCGGGCACGTGCGCCATCGTCTGACGCTGGGCTCGCGGCCGGACTTGGCGGCGCACCAGCCAAGCCAGGCTGGCGCCAAGCACACCGGCGCCCACCGAACCTCCGAGCCAGCCCAGCCACCAAACTCCCGGTACGGCCAACGTCAACGTGGTGAACAGGAAGATCAAGAACGGCCAGCCGTCCTCGAGGAAACGTGCCGCTGGCTGTCGCTGGATCGTATGCAGCACCTGGTGGGCGTTTTCCAAACCCTGCTCCGCCCGCGACCACGGCTCCCCTGCACCGCCGCGAGCGAGCTCGCCCGACGGTCCGTCGCCCGCGTCCCGGACGTCCGAAGGCGGTGCCTGAGGCATTCGGCAGCCACGCCGCGAAATCAGACGCTCGGCCTCCGACCGGACCGCCCCGCTCTCCTCCCGCAAAGCCGTGGCCCGACGCTGCCATCGCTGCCG
>SLMF01000661.1 GCA_007133715.1 Planctomycetaceae bacterium | reverse complement strand
GTTGCCCTGGAAGAAGTATTGCCGCAGGTACTGAAGACGTTGTTTAAGATCTTCCTGCAAGCGGATCGCGGGTTTGTCGTGTTGGAATCCGACCAGGGAGAGCTGGTTCCACGCTGGACCTACTCCCGGAAAGAGGGTGAGGATGCGATACGCATCAGCCGCACCATTGTCCGCCATGTGATGGACTCGAAGGAAGCCATTTTGTCGGAAGATGCGGCGTCCGAGTGGACGGACATCAGTCAGAGTGTGGCGGATCTCCGCATCCGATCGATGATGTGTGCCCCACTTTTAGATTCCTTTGGAAATGCTTTAGGAGTGATTCAGCTGGATACGTTAGACCAGCGAAAGCATTTCCAGCAGGAGGATTTGGAGGTCCTGGCCAGCGTGGCGGTGCAAGCGGGAATTGCGATCGACAATGCCCAGCTGCACGACCAAGCTTTGCAGCAAAAGGAACTCGAGCACGATCTGGCTTTGGCACATGAGGTACAGCAGGCATTTTTGCCGAAGACGGATGTCGTCATTCCGGGCTACGAGGTGTGTGCCTATTACTCTCCTGCCAATCATGTGGGGGGTGACTATTATGATTACATCGCGATGCCGGATGGGCGGATGACGATCCTGGTTGCGGACGTGGTGGGTCATGGCGTGGCAGCGGCGATGATGATGGCCAAGGTATCTGCGGAAGCCAAGTACTGTTTGGCGAGTGAAAACCACCCGGCTCGGGCGATGCGCGAGTTGAACGAGCGGATTACGGGGTTGGGTATCGATCGTTTTGTGACCGTGGTGATGTTGGCGTTGGAGCCGGAGAAGCATGAAGCGACGATCGTCAATGCGGGTCATATGGCGCCGATTTGGCACCGTCGCGACGGTACGCTCAGCGAACCGGGTGGGAATCTTTCGGGTTTGCCGATCGGGATCCTGCGGGGTTTTGAATTTCGCCAAGCCACGATCCAGTTGGAGTTGGGCGACATTCTGGTGATGTACACGGATGGGGTCAACGAGGCGATGGATCCGCAGGGCAAGCAATACACGATTGCCCGTTTGCGTGACAAGATCTGCGAACCGCATGAGGATTTGCTGGCTTTGCGGCGGGCGTTGATTGAGGATGTCCGCCGTTTTCTGGACGGTGGCAATCCGGTGGACGACATGTGCTTTGTCTGCTTGCAGCGTGTCAGCTGATCCCGGCCCTTGAGTACCCACCCGTGACGGGGGAACGGGGTTTCCCTGTGCGCAGTATTCGCGGCGACAACCACGAACGTCCACCCTACCCTCCGCTTGTTGTGCCCCCTCCCGCCCGTTTATAATCTCGGGCCAGACCCTGAGCAATCACTTGCCTGCCCCTGCCCGACTTCCGTGAGAGGGGGTATGGGTCTTTTCCCGAAGCACTTGAAGAAATAATAAGGAGCGTGACTGTGGCATCCGGACGTTACCTGTTCACCAGCGAGTCGGTCAGCATGGGCCATCCTGACAAGCTTGCGGATCAGATTTCGGATGGCGTGTTGGACGCGTTGTTCGAACAGGACCCCTTCAGCCGCGTTGCCTGTGAGACCATGGTGACGACCGGAGTCGTGATTGTAGCTGGTGAAATCACTACCAAAGCGACGGTGGATTACACTCAGATTGTGCGGAATGTGATCCGTGATGTGGGTTATAACGATGATCAGATGGGCATCAATGCCGACTCGTGTGCCGTGATGTTGGCTTTGGATCGTCAAAGTCCGGACATTGCGATGGGAGTGGACGAGAACACGGGTGTGGGCAAGGACATCGGGGCTGGTGATCAGGGTTTGATGTTTGGTTTTGCCTGCAACGACACGCCGGAGCGGATGCCGATGCCGATCGCCTTGGCCCACCGGGTGCTGAATCGATTGACGGACGTCCGGATGGCGGGCGAGGTCGGCTGGTTGCGTCCGGACAGCAAGAGCCAGGTGACGGTGGAGTATGATGGTCAGCGCCCGGTGCGGGTGGACACGGTTGTGGTTTCCACGCAGCATGCTCCCGAGGTGAGCAATGCGGAGATTCGGGAGTATGTGATCGAGCGGGTGATCAAGCCGGTGTTGCCGGAGGCATTGGTGACAGGCGAGATCAAGTACCACATCAACCCGACGGGTCGTTTTGTGGTGGGGGGTCCGCATGGCGACTGTGGTTTGACCGGCCGCAAGATCATTGTCGACACGTACGGGGGATGGGGGCGTCACGGGGGCGGTGCTTTCAGCGGCAAGGACCCCACCAAGGTGGACCGCAGTGCGGCCTACATGGCTCGCCATGTAGCCAAGACGGTGGTAGCGGCCGGTTTGGCGGAGCGATGCGAGCTGCAGTTGGCTTATGCGATCGGGGTCAGCGAGCCGGTGAGTGTGTTTGTGGACACGGTGGGGACTGGCAAGGTGTCGGACGAGCGGATTTGCGAGCTGATTCGGAAATTTTTCCCGTTGACGCCTGCGGGGATCATCGAGTATTTGAATCTGCGTCGGCCGATTTATCGCAAAACGGCTGCCGGTGGCCATTTTGGGCGGGACGAGCCCGAGTTCACCTGGGAGAAGACAGACCGGGCGAGCGAGCTGGCAGCCATCCTAGACCAGGGAGTCGCGGTGGCTTGAGCACCCCGTGCCTGCAGGCAGCGATCCCATAGCAGCCCACCGGGGCGGTACCCCTCTCGCGGTGACTTGAGAACACCATGCACGCGGATTTTCATCCCAGCCAACGAGCCGAATGGGCCCAAGGCCAGCCGATCAGTCGGTTGATGGCGCGTGCCTTGGAAGATCCCGAACTGATCTCGCTGGCGGCTGGCTTTGTCGATAACCAGACGCTGCCGGTCGAGCCGGTGCGTCAGGCGATGGACGGACTGTGTAGCGACGTGCGGGCGGCGCGCGCCGCGTTGCAGTATGGCACCACCGCCGGGTATCCCCCGCTGCGCGAGTGGATCCGGGAACGCAGCCAGCAACGGGACGGCCCGGAGCATACGGTTCCCCTGGAACGGGTGGTGATCACGGCAGGCAGCAATCAGTTGCTGCATCTGGTGACGGAGAGTCTGGTCGATCCGGGCGATGTGGTGTTGTGTGCCGCGCCGACCTATTTTGTTTATCTTGCGATGCTCTCCGGACTGGGGGTCCGCGCCGTGGGAGTGGCCAGCGACGCGGAGGGGATGATCCCGGAGGCTTTGGAAGAGCAGTTCGAGCGTTTGCGAGCGGAGGGCCAGCTACCTCGGGTTAAAGCCATCTACTTGGTGCCTTATTTCGATAATCCGGCGGGTGTGACGATGCCTCCGGAGCGGCGTGCTGCCGTGGTGGAGTTAGCCAAGCGCTGGTCGCGTTTCACGCGGATTCATGTGATTGCCGACGAAGCCTATCGCGAACTGCGATACCAAGGCCAGGACGTGCCGGGCACGCAGACCTGTGACGCGGAGGGCGACACGGTGGTGGTGGCGGGCACGTTTTCGAAGTCGTTTTCGCCCGGTATTCGCGTGGGCTGGGGGATGCTGCCCGCCGATTTGGTCGGGCCGGTGAACGACCAGAAAGGCAACGTCGACTTTGGATCGCCGAATTTCAACCAGCATTTGATGGCCAAGGTATTGGAGTTGGGGCTGTTCGAGCCGCATTTGACGGCATTACGTGCGGGTTATCGGGAGAAGCTGGCCACGATCCTGTCGGCGGCTGAGGAGCACTTATCGTGTCTGGAGGGTGTCCGTTGGCTGCGGCCGACGGGCGGGCTGTACGTGTGGGTCTGTTTGCCGCCTGGTACGGCGACGGGGTCGGACGGTCCCTTATTTGCCCGGGCGATTCGCGAGGGTGTGTTATATGTACCGGGCGAGTATTGTTTTCCGGGCCAGTCCCGGGAAACGGGCCAAACTACCTTGCGGTTGAGCTTCGGGGTCCAATCGTGCGAGCAGATCGCTCGGGGAGTCGAGAAGTTGTCGCGGGCGATTCGCGATGTGATCGGCGGATGACGCGAGGCGGGGGGGACCGGCAAAGCGGGCGGCAGGCCCGGCGGCGGGAAGAATGGAAGCGGACCGCGGCGAAGAACGGATCGGGTTTATGGGTACCATCAACCGTTATGTCTTGCGGCAGTATGTAAAAGTGCTGTTGATCTGTTTTCTCAGCATGACGGGACTGTATGTGATCATTGATGGCCTGAACAATCTGGACGATCTGTTGGAGCTGGCGCAGGAGGGGAATTTGCCCGCCGTTTT
>SLMF01000274.1 GCA_007133715.1 Planctomycetaceae bacterium | reverse complement strand
CGCCCCAACCCCCGGCGCCCCAACCCCCGGCACCGTCGGACGCCTCCGCCGCTCCGTCGACCACGCCTCCGCTGCCAACCGCACCCCGCGGGCCCGTTCCGCCTGCCACGGCGCCCGCACCGCCGAACGCCGGATGGTCCTCGCCCGGTTCCCCGCCCGTGCCCACGCCGCCTGCGGTGCCTCAGGATGCCTCGGGCGATCCCCGGCCGCCACGGTCGGAACCGCCCCCGCCGGCACCGCCCACAACGCCCCGTCCGACTTCGACCGCCACCCCCTTGCCCGAACGCGAACCGCCGCGCGAGGACCGGACGGCTCCGCCACCAGAACGTATGCGGCCACGACCGGCGGAACCAAGACCACGCCCCCAACCCGAAACCGGTAGCTCCTCGGGGCCGACGGAAACACGCCCCAAGTCACCCCGACCGTCCCGGCCGCGACCGGCGCCCCGCACGCCCTCCGAAAATTCGGCTGCCCCGCAACCGCCCGAGACCACGCCGCCCACCGTGCCGCCGTTCCAAACCGCCGAAGAATCGCCACCCGCTCCGCAGCCTCCGCTCGCCGAACCGACGGCGCGACCAACCGCGCCGGCGACCGAAGCCGCCTCGCAGAAGAGCAGCGACAAACGAACACCCGGCCGGGTGATGTGGCAGTACCCCCGCCAGATTCCAGGGCAAGCCTACTCGACCACGCCTCTTCGAGGCTGCCCCGTCAACTTCGGAAAAAATCGGTTCGCCGCCTGCTTGGGAGATCGGCTGGTCGGCTTGGAGTGGAAAAGCAGCGGACTCCAGGAACTGTGGACGTGTGATCTGGGCGGCCATGTTCCCGGCTCGCCCGTACTCGGGCCCGATGGGCTGATCCGCGTGCACTCGGGTGACGGCTGGTTGCATTGTATCGATGACCAGGGAGGTCGCGTCTGGGAACCCGTTCCCGTCGGAGAACCCCTCGGATGGTCCTCACCCGTCGTGGACTTGAACAACTATACTTACGTCTCCGGTTACGGGGGCGGGATCTATCGGGTCGGGCCCCGAGGCGATTTCAAAAACCGTCCCTACTTCCGCACGCGGCAAAAATTCGACTGTACCGGCTTGATCTACCGGGGAGTTCTGTACATCGGTTGCGAAGATGCCTACTTGTACGCCATCGCTCTGGCCGAGGATCAAGGCACCAATACGTGGGATCCGCTGAAGTACCAGGGTAAGACCCAGTGGTTCATCAATTCGGCACCCGCTCTGGCACCCGATTTCTCCATCGTCGTCGCCGGTAGGGACGAGTATCTCTACGGCTTCCACCTGGACGGCAAGCAGGCTTGGAAGCTGCATATCCCGGGACAAATGCTGGCTTCGCCCGTGATCGCGGCCAATGGCGATATCTTTGTTGCCGTCAGTGTGGTCCGGGCAGCCCAACGCGATCGGGGTAAATTGGTTTGCATCGACGGGGATTCCCATCGGGTCCGCTGGGAGTATGATGCCGAAGGGGCTGTCGAATCGACTCCCGTCATCGGCGATGACCAAGTGCTGTATTTCGGCGACAATGCGGGCTGGATCCATGCGGTTTCAGGCAATGCCGAGTGTTTATGGAAGCAGCAGGTTCGCCATCCGGTGCGGTCGGCCGGTAATATCGTGGGTGGAAATCGTCTGATTTTCGGGGTCGATAATGGCACGATGGTAGGGATTCTGTGCTCTTCAGGCGGTATTTCCAAAAAAGGTTGGCCAAAGTATCTGGGACGTTGAGTCCCAGCGAGTACATTTGCCGCCGGTGTGCGTTTTCTATCAAGACGCGAACTGTTTTTTTCTTGCGGAAGAGGGGAAGAACCATGAAGTTCTCCATCGGTTGGTTGTTGCTGGTGCTGATAGCGGCCCCCGTAATGGGGCAGCGGGTATGGACCGATGCTACCGGGCAAACGGAGATCGAGGCGGAGTATCTCGGTATGCAGCAAGGTCGTGTGGCCTTGAAGACCCAGCCGCATGGTGAAGTGGTTCACGTGCCGGTGGGGACGTTGAGCGAAGCGGACCAGGAGTGGGTCCGCGATCGGGCAGCTCGTGACGAAGCGGTGGCGCGGGCCGATGGCGGGCAACCGGATCGTTTTACGGAAGCCATCTTGGACGCCCCCCAAAATCCGGAAAACTACATCGCTCGTGGGTTGGCTTTGACCAATCAAGGCGATTTTGAAGCGGCGGTCAAGGATTTCACGAAGGCGATCGAGTTGGATCCGGAGAATCAATATGCCTACAACGGCCGGGGTACCGCTTACCACGGTCAGGGAAACCTGATCGCGGCTCAACAGGATTTCAATCAGGCGATCCAGTTGGATCCCGAATTGGTCACGGCATACCGGCGACGGGGTGAGAATCTCCGCAAACTGGCGCTGGATCCGGACCAGAGCGTGCCGGAGTTGGATCAGGAGATCGAGCGTTGGAGTCAGTATTGGAATCATGCGCGGCAGTCGAATCTGCGACGTGCGCCTTGGCAGCCGCTGAATGCGACGAAGGGCGATGTCAGTCGGCCAACGGTGCTGATGCAGATGGCCAACGTCGATTTTCAGCACGCGCGGGAGTTGGAGCGCCACGGCCACCATGGCGGGCATCATCATGGCGGTCATGGCGGCGGTCACGGACCGGGTTGCAGCTGTGACGCGTGTTCGGGTCAAGCTTGTGCGCACTGCAACGGCAGCGGATGTGCGGCGTGCGGCGAGGGCTCGGCGGCTCCGGCGTTGGGTGTGTATCCGCCCGAGGCGTTGCGCGGGGATCGGATCACGTTGGTGGCGAATCCGGCCTTGTTGGCGCAAGGCATGCCGACCGAAGCGCGTCCGGGGCGGCGACCCGATCCGAATGCGCCGCGGTTGCCGTTGGACAGCGTGGATTTCTATCGTGATGTGACGGGTGACGGCGCGTATACGCCGGATCGCGATCAGTATTTGGGCACGGACAGCGACGGGAGTGATGGGTTCAGTTTGGAGGTTTCCACGTCCGCATTCCCGCCGGGCCCGCAACGGTTCTTTGCCGTGCCGCGGGGGATGCCGGGTACGGGCAGCGGGGCCTCGCCCCAGGAATTGGCGGCGGCTGCCGAGTCGCTGGAACGGGCGGCTCAAACCCAGCGGCAGATCGCGCTGGCTTGTGACGAGGGCAAGGACAGCGGGTTGAGCGAGGACCAATCGCGCGGTCTGGGCAGCGACCAGCAGACGATTACCAACGAGGCCGAGGCGGCTGCGGAGAAGGTGGCCGAGACGTCGCCGGAGATCGCCGAATTGTTGGCCGAGGCGCGGACGCCGATGCGGGCCGTGCGGAATCTGATGACCGCCGCCCAACGCCGACCGGGTGAAGAATCCCGCGGCGATGCGGAAAAAGCGGCCGAACGGGCTCATTTGGCAGCAGAAAAGTTGGCCGAAGCCGCGGCTCGTATGCAGGAAGCCGCCGAAACGGCAATGGCAAGCGAGGCCGAGGCGCCCGGGCGGGCTCCGGCGAACGCCGTCGCTGGCCAACCGGCTAGCGGGACCGGAGAGATCCTGGCTGCCGCCCCCATCGGGCCCCGCGGAAGTGGGCCCGGCGGTGGGCCCGGTTACGACCGCGGTGATCGTGACTACGAAGACTACGAAGAGGAAGTCGTCGTCACCGAAGAAATTATCGAAGAGGACGTCGCCAATCGAGCCTTGGAATATATCGCGGAGTACGACTATGACAGCGCCGTTTACGAATACGACCGCGGCTTGCAATTCAATCCGCGTAACGTCGAACTGCTGCGTGACCGGGCGGCCACCCAAATGCTGCGCGGCAGCTATGACTATGCGGTGCGAGATTACGACCGGCTCCTGTCGCTCCGCGAAGAGCCCAGCGCGGAATTGTACTACAACCGAGGCTGTGCCCACCTCGCCGCAGGACGGCTGAACGAGGCGATCAGCGATTTCACCAAGTCGATCTCGATGAACGAAGTCTGGAGCCTCGCCTACAACAACCGCGGTACCACGTACGCTCGACTGGGCGACTACCAAAAAGCGGTCGCCGATTTCACGCGGGCCATCGAGCTGGAACCCGACAATCGGCTGGCTTACCGTAATCGGGCTCTGGCTTTCCGCAAGCTGGGCGAAATCCAGCGAGCTCAGGAAGACCTGCAGTATGCCGTTCAGCTGAGCCACGAGGAGTGAAGCAAATCGCCGGACCCCGGTAAAACGAACGCAAGAGGCACCTAACAAAACCGCGT
>SLMF01000550.1 GCA_007133715.1 Planctomycetaceae bacterium | reverse complement strand
TGCGGGCGCGCTGCTCAAACTCCAGGAGAGAGAATCGCGATGTCACAAGCTGCTGAATCCCCCAAAGCTTCCCAGAAATCCCCGTCATCCCCGATGCCCACCCGGATCCTGTTGATCTCTTATCCGAAGATTGTCTTTTTGTACCCCGCCTTGATTGTCTCGCTAATCGCGGCGATTTATCTGTCGTTTGATCGTCAGGCGTTAGACGCATCCAACACACCGGCCGTTGTGTTGAGTGTTCTCTTTTTGGGGGTATTGGCAACCAACATGGTGGTGTTGGCTTTGGATTTTCCACGAACCTCGCTGCTGGCGGTATTTTTTTTGTTTGTGGCGATTGTGTTGGGCGCGATTCTCTTGTTTGTCACGCGACCGGAGTATTTGCCCTGGGTGGCCGATATCTTGGTCCGTTTTCGACCGTTGGCCAATGCCACGTTTTACTGGGCATTTTTTGTGATTCTGGGCACCACCACGCTGGCGGCGATCGTCGCCGCCCACTTCGATCGTTGGGAAGCTCGGCCGAACCAGTTGTTGCATTACAAGGGGCTGTGGGGCGATCTGGATCGCTTTCCCGCCCCCTCGTTGCGCGTCGAAAAGGAGTTGAACGATGTGTTCGAGTACTTCTTGCTGCAATCGGGCCGCATGATCCTGCACATCGGCACCGATCGGCGGGCGGTCGTACTGGAAAATGTCCTGTTCATTCGGAAGAAGGAGGAAGCGTTGACTCGGATGTTGGGCAAGCTGCATGTTGCGGTTCGCAACACCGGGGGTAGTTGAACGGCGAAACGCGTTTTTTTCGGCCCGGGGCCTTGTTTCTGTACACCCGTATAGAATACACTTCAATTGGTGGGAACTTGTCACAATTCGGGGTCTACGGGGAGAACGAATCATGTCCGGCAGAGAGAGCGTGGCGTTGACACCCCGCCAACAGGCGGTATATGATTTCATTTCGGATTTGATTCACCGTCGGGGCTACGGCCCCACGGTGCGAGAAATCGCCACGAATTTCGGGATCCGATCCCCGAACGGCGTGGTCTGCCATCTGCGGGCTTTGGAACGTAAGGGGTTGTTGGTGCGGGATGCGCACCGGGCGCGGGCGATCCGGCTGATTCGCGAAGGGGCGCCGCGGCCGAAGGAACCCGAACACCATCCGGACAGTTTGCCGTTTGTCGGTGTGGTTTCTGCCGGATTTACCAGGCAGGCGTTCGAGCTTCAGGAGCGGATCGACATGGGCAGCCTGTTCCAAGGGCGGGGTTTGTTTGTGTTGCGGGTGCAAGGGGACTCGATGATCGAAGCCCACATCGCCGATGGGGACTATGTGGTCTGCCGCAGCTGCGATTCGGCCGAGAAGGGCCAGATGGTGGTGGCCTTGAACGCGGAGGGCGAAGCGACCTTGAAGTACTGGTATCCGGAACGTCGCCGCATCCGGCTGCAACCCGCCAACTCGCGAATGGACCCGATTTACGTGCGTCATGCCACGGTACGGGGGGTCGTGGTCGGCGTGGTTCGCCAGCATCTGTGAGCCGGCCGATCGTTAGAGGCGTAGCGGGCCGTCGTGAGGGACATGCGTGCCGAAAAACCAAGACGGTCCCACGGCCTCCTCCGCTTGTTTCCTACCGCAGAATTGGTACGCTGACAGTCGGAATTCCCACTTTTCTCGGAGGTTCAGCCGTATGATCGATCTAAATACTGCGCTCGTCGAGGATGTTCTGGTCGTCTATTTCCCGCAGCACGAGTTGATGGATGAAGAACAGAACCGGCAGATTGGGGCACGCTTGCTGGAATTGGCAGCCGATTTACCCAACGGCAAGATGCTGGTCAGTTTTCGCGGCGTGGACTTTGTGGTCTCATCGATGCTGGGGCAATTGGTGATGCTGAACAGGCATTGTCAGTCGCACGCTGCGGAGTTACGGATCTGCGATGTGGGTTCGGATCTGCGCACGATTTTTCGCATTGTGCGGTTAGACGCGCTGGTGCGGATCTGCGGAGACGAGGCGTCGGCGTTGGCCAGTTTTCGGGAGGGGGTCGCTTCGTCCACGTCCGCATGTCTGGAGAAGGCCGAGGACTTTCGTGAGGCGGCGGAACGGGGTGATGCGGAGGCCCAATTCGCCCTGGGACGCTGTTACGAAGAAGGACGGGGGGTCGCACAGGATTTCGCCGAGGCCTTCGCATGGTATGAAAAAGCGGCGAACCAGCGGCACGCGGGCGCCCAGCACATGATGGGAACCTGCTATGCCTACGGAATCCGCGTCTCGCCCGATTATCGGCAAGCCATCGCGTGGTTCGAGCGCGCGGCCGAACAGGGCCATGCCAATGCCCAGTACTTGCTGGGCGTCTCCTTCACGCATGGCTTGGCCGGCGTTCAGGACGATGCGGTCGCCGCCGAATGGTACTTGCGCGCAGCCGAAGCCGGGGACCTGGAAGCCCAAGTGAACTTGGCCGAATGCTTCTTGGAGGGCCGGGGAGTCCCCGCGGACAAAGGCCACGCGGTGCGGTGGTTCAAGTCGGCTGCCGAACGCGGACACGCCGACGCCCAAGCCAATTTGGCTTGGTTCTATTGCTCGGGAGACGGCGTGCCGGAAGATCAGGACGAAGCGGTGCGGCTGTATCGGTTGGCAGCCGCCCAAGGACATCAGCTGGCCCAAAAGGCCCTGGAAGACCTCGAGCCCGATTCGGCTTCCAACGTCAACGCTTCAGCATCTTGAAAGCACAGTCGCCGCCCCAACCACCAAACACGGCAAGGTACACGTACAGCATCGACAGCGGTTCCAGTTGCCGAGCATTGACCAAAGGCCCGGCATCGACCGCTTCCAAATCGATCGCTTCCGTCAGGTCACGAATCACCTGTTTGGCTTCCTCGTCGTCGCCACAGTAAAACATGGTCGCCTTCAGTTCGCCAAACCAGGGATTGGCCATCGCGGCGTCGCTGAGCGTGTTGAACGCCTTGACCACCCGCGCTGTCGGTGCCCATTCGGCAATCTGTTCGGCGGCCGAGGTGGTGAAACCGAACTGCAATCCTTTCAAATCCCCAGCCAGCGGATTGATGCAATCCACCAGAATCTTGCCATCCAAGGGCCCGAGCGAGTCAAGCACCTCACGGACCGCTTCCCACGGAATGGCCAGAACCACCACCTCGGCAGCCGCCGCTGCCTCGGCCAGACTGACCGCTTGAGCTCGCGAACCGGCGCGCGCCACCGCATTTTGCACCTCGTCACAAGCCGCGTCACGGACTCCAAAGAATATCGAATGGCCCTGTTCCGCCCAGCGGCTGCCCAACGCACTGCCGACCCGACCGGTACCCAAAATGGCAATATTCATCTCGCTTCCTTTACTCCAGGTGTCTTGTTCTTTCCCGGGCAAGCGGTCTCTCAGCCACTTCCGACTCCTATGATGGTCCATCGGGTTGTTTCCAGCAAGCGGGGCCGAGCACACAGGGGGGGAATCGCCGCGTGCATCGGACTGGGGTGCCCGCGTCCGATTCCAGGTGCTCGGCATGATTTTTGCACTACAGCAAGAAGGGAGAACCACTGCGACGTGAACGCTCCCACGGCTTTGCGATGGATGCGGGAACCTACTGCAAGAAAGGAGGGTGGCATGAATGCGAATGAGATCGGCGCGGTCCAACGCACCTTGCATACCACCACGCAATGGCTCAAGGATCTGAGTCAGGAGCTTGAGGGTAGCGATGCTCAAGCACGGGAAGTACCGCTTGAGAACGGGAATCCCTTTCGACCGGAGGCGGGCGACGGGCAGGGCCGGGCGCAACGCCTGCACCGGATGCTGCGGGCCGTACTGATGGCCTTGCGCGATCGTTTGACGGTGGAAGAGGCAACCGATTTGGGGTCGCAACTCCCCCTTTTGATTCGCGGTTTCTACTACGAGGGCTGGAATCCCGCCAAGACGCCGACCCGAGAACGCAATCTGGCGGCTTTCCTGGACCATGTCGCGTCGCATCTGATCCCCGAGGTGGACGGCGATCCGCGCGCGATCACTCAGGCGGTGTTCCGCGTTCTAGAACACCATGTGACGGCCGGTCAGGTTCACGATGTGAAGTGCAATCTGCCGCGCGAACTCGCCCAGATCTGGCCGTAAGACGGGTAGCGTTCGGCGCGGGTCTCCGACCCCGCCCGTTCGGCGCGGGTCTCCGACCCCGCCCGTTCGGCGCGGGTCTCCGACCCCGCCCGTTCGGCGCGGGTCTC
>SLMF01000537.1 GCA_007133715.1 Planctomycetaceae bacterium | reverse complement strand
GTTCGCGGCTCCGCCTGTTTGACGTAGCGTTCGAACCAATCGAGCATTTCGGCCACCGCGTGCAGCACGGATTCGCGGGCCAGATAACCGTGGCCCTCCGCGGGCAACATGACCAACCGTGCCGTCCCGCCCAAACCGGCGAGGGCATGATAGAGACGTTCCGATTGCAGCGGGAACGTCCCCGAGTTGTTATCGGCGGCGCCATGCAAGATCAGCAACGGCTGGCGGATTTGATGCGCGTGCAGGAAAGGCGACACGGCTGTGTACACGTCGGGCGCCTCCCACAACGTCCGCCGTTCGGCCTGGAAACCAAACGGGGTCAGGGTCCGGTTGTAGGCCCCGCTACGGGCGCAACCGGCGCGAAACAGGTCGGTATGAGCCATCAGATTGACGGCCATGAACGCACCGTAGCTGTGGCCGCCTACCCCCACACGCTGCGGGTCCGCGATCCCTCGTTCCACCGCCATCTCGATCGCGGCGCGAGCACCCAGTTCGATTTGCTCGATAAACGTGTCGTTCATGCTTTCAGGATCCCCCACGATCGGCATCGCGGCGTTATCCAGAACCGCGTACCCCTGCAAGAGAAACACCAGCTGGGATGCCCCGCGAATCTCCGTAAACTGATCAGGGGAACCGCTGATCTGGCCGGCCGTGGCCGGATCGGAATAGTCGCGGGGGTAGGCCCAGACGACCAGCGGCAGCGGGGTGTCCCCTGTGTATCCCTGAGGCAGATACAGTGTCGCGGACAGCGGCACCCCATCGGCGCGTTCATACGTTACCAACTCGCGTTGAATTCCTCGGATTTGAGGCTGGGGGTCTGGGAATTCGGTCAGCGGTTTCCGGAACGAGGGATCCGTCCAATCGCGCAGGAAGAGATTGGGTGGGGTAACCGGATCTTCGTAACGCGTGAGCATGCGGGTCCCGCCCGGTTGTTGATCGTCGATCAGGGCGATCACGGTTTCGAAACATCCGGGTTCGCTTTGCCACACGCGTTCGGTGGTTTGGTCCGTGAGTTGCTGTCGATCGAGAAAGGGTCGCGCGCCGGTCGGTGAATCGCCCCTGCCGATGCGATAGATCCCATCACCCGTCTGGCGGGCGATTCGCGTCCCGTCCGCTTGGATGTGCGTGAGGATATTTCCCGGATCGCCGTAGCGATCATGCACGCTGCGGTCTTCCAAGACCACAGGCGGGGCATCGGGAGCGTCCAGATCGTGGAGCAGGGCGCGCACCCAGCGGCGGTCCCGGTCGTATTCGGCGGCCAGAACCCGGGCCGGATTGGCGAACCAGGTCAACCCCCGGGCGCGATGCTGGGTGCGGAGCAGTTCCCGGGGTTCGGTTTCGAAGGGTGCCGCCCAAGCCCGCCAGGCATCGCGGTGTGCGACTTGGCGGTTGGGATCGCCGCCATCCTGGGCTTCGACCCAAACCAGGGTAGCCGGCTTTCCGGGTCGCCAGTTGACTTGGCGCGGCCCGGTGCGCACCCCTTGAATGGGCACCTCATCCGCCAGCGGGAGATCGGCCAGCGTATGCCGCCGCTGGCCCGCCTGGTCCCAGATTTCGATGCTCAACGGAAAACGGTAATGGGGCAAGGTGTAAGAAAACGGTCGTTTCAGTCGGTACACCAGGAACCACTCGCCATCGGGCGACGGGGCGGCCCCGACGATCAGCCCTGCGGAGCCCAGCGGATCGAGCTGCTCCCGGTCCGGGTCGACGATGACCAATTGGCACCGGGTGAAATGCTCGAACAACTGGGCGTCATATTCGTCATTCAGCAGGTCCTGGAAGGTCCGGGCGGGAGACCGTCGCCCGGACGTCTCTTGAATGATCGGCCGCTGGGGCACCGCGGGCCGTTCGGGCCGGGCCTGACCGTCGTCGGGTTTCACGGCCGCCAGCAATCGCTGGCCATCAGGCATCCATTGCACCTCGACAAACAGCGTGTTGAGGAACCGTGCCACGCGGCGAGCGGCTCGCGTTTCCACCGAAACTACCCACAGCTCGACTCCCTGGTCGGTGGCCCGCGTCAAAGCCAAGCGGTCGTTAGTATGCGACCAGAGCAGCGAAATGATGCGCGCCGGGTCCGGCAATTCCACGCGCTCCGCCGGGCCCTGCCAGCCCTCTTGCAACAGCAACCCGCTGGAGAATAAGACGCGGTGCCGCGCGTGGTAGGCCGGGTCGACACGCATGCCCGCTAACCCGAGCCAGGGGCGTGCGACATCGCCCAGCGACGGCATGGCAGGACGTTCCGCCAGAGTGAGCCACCGCGCATCGGGGCTCAACTGAACCAAGGGAAGTCGCGGCGCGTCCAATAACTCGACCACCTCCGCAGGCGGCAGACGGTACGATTCGGCAACCACGGGACCGACGGGCACGCCGCACAGGATCAGAACCAGCACCCTCAAGCCAAAACGACTCCTGCGTCCCGCTCGCCCGTGAACCCGATCCCTGCGTGTGCCGGTCAGCATCTCGTTTCATCCCGCAAAAGTGTGATTCGGTCGCTTCGCCCGCCTGCGTCACGGTTCGTCGCCGAGCGTTTCGTCATCCAGCCGCAGGGGGGTGATGTAGAGGTACAAGTAATGAGGCACCCCGTCCACCTTCGATGTCATGGTCAGCGTTCGATCGGGGGTCACGCCCGTAATCTCGTAGTCGTGAGCCACAATCCGAGAACCCGGCTTGAGTTCTTCCAACTGCGGGATCAGCCGTTCATTCATCTCCGGCAGCAGATACAGCGTCACCACGGTGGCCGGGCTCAGGTCGACCGTGAAGATGTCGCGGCGTTCGATGGTGACCCGTTGTTCGACGCGATTGCGACGGACGTTCTCCAACGACTCGGCCACTCGCAGCGGGCTGATATCATAGCCCACAGCTCGGGCACCATATTGTTTGGCCGCCCTGACCACGATCCGGCCATCGCCACAGCCCAAATCGTAGACCACATCCTGCTCGGTCACGTTGGCCAGTCGCAGCATCTGGGCCACCACGTCGCTGGGTGTGGCCACATAGACCACATCCGGCGCACCTCGACCGGACGACGCGTCCGCCAAGCTCTGCTGCCACCCGCCGCTGATCAGGGCGAGCCAAGCGATCATCACGATCCCACCACGCATCGTATCCTACCTCCGCTCATTGCCCATCCCCGCTGCCCATCAGCGGGCGATCTTCCCGTGGGCCCGTATCCCGCGACGGCCCCAGCGACTTGCTGATCAGATACACCGGCACTCCGACCGCCAAGGGCACCCAGCCCAGCGCCGAGAGCCACTTCGCATAATCCAGAGACGAGTACAACATGTACGCCGAGGTCAGGCAGAAGATGATCGGCGTCAGGGGATAGCCGGGCACACGAAAGGGCCGCGCCACCCCCGGTTCGCGATAACGCAGCACGAACAACGAGACGCCCGTCAGCAGGAAGAATACCCAGAACACCGGAGCCGTACCCGCGACCAACGTGTCGAAACCGCCGAAATACTGGTCCCAGGGCAGGGGGCTGAGCCACACGGCGCGAAGCGTCCCGTCGATTATGTCCCGCCCCAACTGGGTCCCCACCGCCACGATCAGCACCAACGTGATGGCCGCTTGAACCAGCAGCGACCAGATCGGCGTGCCCCGCTGACTGTTCCACCGTCCCAGCCAAGAAAACATCCGGTGGTCGACGCCCATGCTGACGTAGATCCGGGCCCCCGTAAAAATCATTCCGTTGATCGCTCCCAACGCGGAGAGCATGATCAACAAACTGATCGCTCGCGAGCCCCAATCACCCACGACAGCCTGCATCACATCGGCGGCGGGCGTCCACGAGCCGCGGACACCCTCGAAACCCAGGACCCACAAATAGGCTGCGTTGACCAGCAGATAAATCACGGTGATGCCGGAAATCCCCAGGATCAAAGCCAGCGGGATATTGCGTTGGTGATCCCGCACCTCGGCTGCCACGTAGGCCGCGTCATTCCAGCCACCGTAGGCATACAGCACGAACACCATGGCCAAGCCAAAGCCCACCGCCACCGGTTGGGTGCTGGCCATGGCCTGACCCCCACCCCAAACCATGCCCGCCACCACAATGAGGATCAATCCCAATACCTTGATCACCGACAAAACGTTCTGGACCGTCTTGCCGCAAATCACACCGATCAGATTCAAACACGTCAGAACCACCACCGAACCGACCGCGAACCACACGGCCAGCGAAGCCTCCAGCGACCAGAACGCCAACGCG
>SLMF01000464.1 GCA_007133715.1 Planctomycetaceae bacterium | reverse complement strand
TCGTCGGGCAGGAGTGCCCAACCTACGGGGAGACGCAGCAAGCAACTTCCGGCCTTGGTGGCCTATCAATTGTGATTTGCGGCACCGACCACCACATCCGGCCGGTAGGCGTTCAATTGCTGCACGAACTGCGGGGTGGTGTCATCGCTCAGGTGGAAGCAATTCGCCACGTTGCGGCGTTGGATGAGGTTGTAGAGTCGATCTTTGCAGCGTTGGCCAAGTGAGAGAGGCGTCAGGGCAGCGCCCCACAAGTAAAACTGCTTGGTGCCGAGTCGCGCGCCTGCCCAGCCGTAACCGCGGAGCGTGGCCGCACCACGCCGTTCGTGGCTGCCCTGATCCAAGTCAAAATGCAGCGGCTCGCCACTCGAACCGCCGGTCGATTTCGAGATCAGCGGCCCGGGTGGCGGATCGGCTCGCATCGCCCGGCGATTCTCGCGAATCATGGCTTTGTCCACGATCGGCCAGCGGTGGAAATCGGCCCGCTCCCGGACCTCCTCCGGACGCAAATCCAACCGCTGCCACTGCTCGCGATAGTAGGGGCAGTGGCGGGCCGCATGCTGCAACAAACGCTGCAACGCGGCCCCTTGCTCTCGCTCCAAATCTCCAGGCTCCCACCACTGGCTCTGCTCCAACTGACCCAAATAACGCAACGTCTTGCGACGCTTGTAACCGGTCTCGAATGCCGGCAGCACGACGCGACGATAGAATGCCTCGATCACCATCCGCGGGTCTCCTCAGCTCCTGGATTCCTCGACCGCGCGGTTCAGCACCCCCGCCAACTGGCCCGTCTGGCAGCGGCGGTCGAAACGCTGCATCTCCCGAGAAAACAAGCTGGTCCGACGCTCCTCGGACAACCGTTTCGCCAAATAATCCGCAATCCCCGCGACATCGCCTGGTGAGAGCTGCACCACGCCGTGAAAGCCTGCGAACACATCCGATAACTCACCCGGTGGAGCAATGGCCAGGATCTCACGACCCGTCACCAAGTACTCGAACGTCTTGCCCGGCACCACTCGCTCGGCACCCGGAACATCGGCCAGCAGCAGGCAGAGCGCGTCGGCCGCCCGCATCCGTTGCACCGCTAACCCGTGGGCAAGGTAGTCCTCGCGAATCAAACGGCAGGGCAAGTTCCGCAGACGCTCGACCAAGGCCAATTCCGCCGGGGTACAGCGGCCGAGGATCTCCACCTCCAAACGGGTCGCCAACTCCGGCCGCTCGTTCGCCAGACGTTCCACAGCCTGTACCAACGGCCGCACGGTCGTCAGATTCCACAGCGTCCCTACGTGGGATAACCGAAAAGATCCCTCGCCGGCGGGCGATGCGGGCGACGCGAACTCCGGAAGATCCGCCGGATCGAACCCGTTGTACAGACATTCGACCGGAATCGCCCGACCCGCCGCCGCCGCTTCCGCTGCCAACGTGCGGGCACTGCGGCCCGTCGTCGCCAACACCGCGTCGGTCCGACGCATCACATGACGCTGAAAGAATCGCTGCACCACGTCAATCAGCCGACTGCGGGCCTTGTTCTCCCAGTACCGGTTGCTGATCGACCACTCGTCGCGATAGTCTAAAACCAACGGCAAGCCGCTCTGACGCCGCAAGGCCGTGCCGATCAGAAACGCGGAAAACGGCGGACCACTGACCAGAATCGCATCGTGCGGAAGCTCGCGCAACAAACGCCGACCTTGCCGAACCGCCGCGGGAAACCACAAAATCTGCGGGTCCGGCTGCAACACGCCGGCTACCCCGCGGCGAATCGCCCGCTTGAATCGCGCCGCCCATCCCGGCTGACGCGAGGCCCCCGCAGCTCCCGCGTCCAATCGGTGCTTGATCCCGCGACCCGGTTCCCACGACCGGGCGTAACGTACGATCGTCTCGGCAGGTATCTCCTCCTCAAGACTCGGATCAAGGACCGGCGCCGAAGGGTTCTGGACCGTCAGCACCGATACGTCCCATCCCTGCTCGGGAAGGTACTTAGTAAATTTGGCCACACGCTGGACCCCCGAACCGCCAACCGGGGGGAAATAGTGCGCGATCAACAGGACGCGTCGGCCGGGGATCGTCATCGGTTCGCTCCACGCCACCCGGCTCAGCTGCCGGGCTCATCCGGCAAACCGGCGCTCGAAGGTCCCCCCGAGCCGCCGTCTTCCACCCGCCGCTTGCCCGCTCGCTCCGACAGCACCTCTCGATACATGGCTTCGTACTGCCGCACCATGTGCGTGGCATCAAACAGCTGCTGGACGCGTTCCCGCCCGGCCGCGCCGAAACGCTGAGCCAACTCGCGGTCGCCCGCAATCTGCAGAATCGCTTCGGCCAGCTGGCCCGCGTCGCTCGCCGGTACCAACAATCCGGTCCGACCGTGCTCGACCACTTCGGCGTTGCCTCCCACCCGCGTCGCCACCACCGGCAAACCACTGGCCATCGCCTCCAACAACGTCAGGGAGATCCCTTCGGTCAGGGAGGGCAGCACGAACAGCGATGCCTGCTGCAACAATTCGGGCACGTCTCGCCGCTCACCTAACAGCTGGACATGCTGGTCCAAGCCCTGTTCCGCGATCATTTGACGCGTTTCGGGCAGGCACGGCCCGTCGCCCGCGATCTGCAAGCGAAACGCGGGTTCCCGAGACACGACCTGCGCCGTGGCGGCCAACAAGTTCGGCAGATCTTTTTCGGGAACGAGTCTCGCCACCAAGATCGCCGGCCCGTCACCCAGCGGTCCGGTGCGGCTAAATCGCGTCCAATCGATCCCGTTGTGAACCAGCCGGACGCGGTTTGCGGGAACCCCCTCCCGGCGGCACCGCTGAACCCCGTCTTGCGATACGCTCACCACGCGATCGATCCAGCGGGTAAAGGCGGCGAACGTCCACGTCTGTCGCGTGCTCGCACCAAAACGCTGACCATGCCGCGTGTGAATGATGGCTTGCGCTCCGGCCAGACGGGCCGCCAGTACTCCGTAAATCATCGCACCCGAGTTGTGCGTATGCACGATCTGTATCCCGTCCCGCTGGAACGCTTTGGCCAGACGTCGCACCACGCTGCCCCGAAAACCCGATAACTTGCCCAAACACGCGATGGGCCAACCGCACGCCGCAATGTCCTCCGCCGGGGTACCGGCATCGGTCAGACTGTAAAAATGCAACCGAAATTCGTCCCGATCCGCACGGCGAGCGTACTCGACCAACAGGCGTTCCATCCCGCCGGTCTGCAGACTGTACGCCACGTGCGCCACGCCATAGGGCGGCTCGAGGGGTGTCGGAGACCCAAAAAACGAGCGAAACATAGCGCCCCCCTAACTCCGAGGAGAAACTGAGTTTTCAAGTGCGTTTCAGCGGCGGTCTGGCCGGTTGCTACGGAAGACGGAAGTTGGTTCCCTCCGATCACGACAGACCGGCTAACGGCCCCGAACACAACTCCCTTCCGCCAACCGGGCTCCGCCTACTTCCCCGCAATGATCAAATCGAGACGCTGGCTGCGATCCTCCAAGGACAATCCGCCGCTGCCTTCGATCGTCATGAAGTCGCTGTAACCGACCTCTTCCAACGCTTGCCGGACCACTGGCCAATCGACGCTGCCGTCACGAATGTCCACAAACCGACCGCCCCGACCGTCCGGATTCAGTTGGAAGTCCTTCACATGGCATTTCACAATCAGCTCGCCCAATTCGTGGATCCAAGCCTCTGCCGGAGCGTATCTGACATGATTGCCAATATCGAAATAGGCCTGTACCCAGGGGTTGTCGAAAGAAGCCACAAAGCTCTTGAACAAGGCCGGCTGGACCCACAGGTTGTTCCAGACGTTCTCCAGCGCGATCACGACCCCCGTCTTCTCGGCCACCGGGATCAGCCGCTCGACCGCCGCTCGCGAAGCCCGTGTGGCATGGTTGTGGGCGTCGATGTACTCTTGGTACTTCTGAGTATCGCCCGCAGCCACCCGCTGCACCTCGGCCGTGTCTTCGTCGAATTCGATTTCGAACTCCCAGGGCTCCGGCATCGGCATCCCCCCGATCCGGCAGGGAACCAGAAGTAACGCGTCGGCGCCGTAGGCGGCCGAAGCCTTCAAACTGGCTTCCACCGCCGCAATGTCCTCCGCCACCGTACTGCTTTCCGGACTGTTGAAATTGGCCCAACCGTATAGCACGGCATGGATCTGCATCTCAAGCTTCTCCGCCACCCGGCGTGCGGCCGCAGCGTCCTGCAGCGAAACCCCGCGATC
>SLMF01000062.1 GCA_007133715.1 Planctomycetaceae bacterium | reverse complement strand
GTGTCCTCCACTTCCGCTACCCGAGCCTGCAGCGATGCGAGTTGGGCGACCAACGGAGTCAGTTGTTCCGGATCGGCCGAGCCGTCCAGCCGATCTGCCAAACGTGCGGCGCGCAGCAGCACCTGTCGCGTATGCTCCAGGGGGAACCGCGGCGAGGGCTCCCGTGTCGGAACCAGCGATTCGGGCAGCGGATAACCTGGAGTTCCGGGATGCGAGGCGGGGCCGACACTCTTCTGATCCGCGGGCCGGTGCAACGCGATGTTCGTCTGCGGATCCGCCGCACCATACACCTCGACCTCGACCAACGCAAACGAGCATTCGCCGGGTACCGCCAAGCGAACCACCCGCGCCTCGACCGGCTCCTCGAACGTCACCACCAGCGGTGCGCCTTCCCCCGCACCGTAGAAAATCGTGCCGTCGTGCTGGTAGACCAGGCGAAAATCCTGGGGCAAGCATTCCTCCGCACCCTGCTCCGCGACCAGCACTTGAATGTGGCGAGTGCGTGGGGCCGTGTTGCCGTCGGTGCGATTGTACACCACGATCCGTTCCACCCGAGCCAATTCCAACAAATCCACCTGCCACCAGGGGTCGATTTCACGGCTGGCCGTGTGGAAGCCCAGGCGGCTGGTCTTGATCCCATCCACAGCTCCGGCCGCATCCTCCGCAGTGGTCACCGGCTGCGGTTCGGCGGAAGCGTCCTCGCCGCTCACGAATCGCTGATCTTCGGCCAACCATTCGGCAAACACCTGATCGGCAACATGCGAACCCACCTCGCGGCCCGGGACGTCGACCGCTCGTTCCCCAGCCGCAGCACCACCGAATGTCGCCACGATCCAAGCCCCACCAAGCACTGCCAAACCACGCCACCACGCGACCCGCATCCATCCTGTCATTGTCTGGTCCTCGCGAACACCGACCGAGAAACGTACTACGCTACGTTCAAGGTACCTCCGCCCGCCCTGGCTCGCAAGAGCGACAGCAAGTCAGCATGGCAGCAAGGGGCCAGCCAGCTTTCGGAGCCGGGGGGCGGGAGAATTTGCAAAGCGGGGTGTACCCATCACCTTCACGACAATGGTCGGCTCGCCGCCAGAGCGCCCGTTGTCGGGCCGCTTGGTGAATGGCTAAATGGGAGGGGATCAGGCATGATTTCGTGGAACGAATCATGTTTTCCTGGACTCGTTGACACGACAGCAAGCGAGGGACGACAATCACAGCAGGTCCGACTCGCTAGCAGAGGAGAACGAGGATGTCTTCAAAACAATTCCGGGTTCTGGCAATTACGCTGCTGGGGGCACTGTTGCCACCCTGGCGTGTGAGTGACCTTGGGAAACACCGGTGATCTGCCGGCCACTGAATTTGCTACACGCCAACCCTTTTCAAGGATTCAATGCGAGAGAATGCCCGTCCTGGGCAGGTACGCTGTGGTCGGGATTACCGGCGCATCCCTGGATGTCACCGGGCAACAGGGCGGGAAGCGCCCCGCAGCAAACCATCGAGAAGAGGACAAGCCATGCAAGACAAACGGCAAAATTCCGGCCAGACGCCTGCCGACGCGGCGGCGCTGCGCAAACGGGCCGAAGAGCAGGTTCGGTCCATGGCGCAGCCCGCCCAGTCCGCGCAAACCCCTGAAGAAATCCAGCGGGTGCTCCACGAACTTCAGGTGCACCAGATCGAACTGGAGATGCAGAACGACGAACTTCTTACGGCCCAGGCGGTGATCGAAGCCAGGCGGGCGCGCTATTTCGATCTCTATGACCTGGCACCGGTCGGATACTGCACCCTGTCCGAGCAGGGGATGATCCTGGAGGCCAACCTCACCACCGCCACATTGCTGGGAACGACCCGCGGCCTGCTGGTCAAGCAGCCGATTTCCCGCTTCATCCTCAAAGAGGACCAGGATATCTACTATCTCCACCGCAAGAAACTCTTTGAAGCGGGCGAAGCCCAGGAATGCGACCTGCGGCTGGTCAAGGCGGACGGCACATTCATCTGGGCGCATCTGACGGCAACCGCCGCTCAAGCGGAAGAGGGCACGCCTTTATACCGCGTGGTGATCAGCGACATCACGCAGCAAAAACACGCTGAGGAGAAGTTGCAAAACAACCTGTCATTCCAGACGATTGTTTCAGAGATTTCATCACAATTCGTCAAAACGACGGAAGAGAGTTTTGATGCTGATGTAAACAATATGCTTGAGGCCATTGGCCGTCATTTTCATGTCGACCGCAGTTATTTCTTTCTGTTCTCTCAAGATCACGAAACCGTGACCAACACCCATGAGTGGTGCGCCGGGGGTGTAACGCCCCAGATGGAAAGAATTCAAAACCAGCCGACTGGCTCGCTACCCTGGTTCAGGATGCGGATACTATCCGGCGAACCCGTTCATATTCCCGACGTGCAGGCGTTGCCCGCTGAAGCAGGCGCCGAGAAAGAGGAGTTCACGCGTCAGGACAAAAAATCCCTTGTTACCATACCGGTCGCAAGCGCCGACAGGATATGGGGTTTAATCGGGTTCGACGCAGTCAAGGAAAAGCGCGTCTGGAGCGATAACGAGATTCGCAATCTGACGGTACTGGCAAACACTGCCGGCGAGATTCTGCTGAAGCGGCAAGCCCAACAAGAACTGCTGGAGACCAACCGGGAACTGGAAGCTGCCACGGCCCGAGCCAACGAAATGGCCGTGCAGGCCGAGCTGGCCAGCGTCGCCAAGAGCGAATTCCTGGCCAACATGAGCCACGAGATCCGCACGCCCATGAACGGGGTCATCTGCATGACGGGCCTCTTGCTCGAAACAGAGCTTACCGAGGACCAGCGGCGCTACGCGGGGATCGTCAAGTCCAGCGGCGAATCGCTTTTGCAGATCATCAACGACGTCCTGGACTTCTCCAAGATCGAGGCGGGCAAGCTTGACCTGGAGACCCTGGACTTTGACCTGCAGAGCCTCTTGGATGACTTTGCCGCGACCATGGCGTTCAAGACTCACGACAAGGGTCTGGAGCTACTCTGCGCCGCCGACCCCGATGTACCGACCCTGCTTTCGGGCGACTCGGGCCGCCTGCGCCAGATCCTCACCAACCTGGCGGACAACGCGGTGAAGTTCACACACCAGGGGGAAGTGGCGGTGAAGGTGAGCAGAGTGCAAAAGACGGAAGAAAGGAGCAGGGGTACCTGCCTGTTGCGTTTTTCCGTGCGCGATACGGGCATCGGCATCCCGGCGGACAAGATCGGCATGCTGTTCCAGCAGTTCACCCAGGTGGACGCCTCGACCACGCGCCAGTACGGCGGCACGGGCCTTGGCCTGGCGATCTCGAAGCAACTCGCCGAGATGATGGGCGGCGAGGTCGGCGTGGAAAGCGTCGCCGGCCAGGGGTCTGAGTTCTGGTTCACGGCGCGCTTCGGCCTGCGAGCGGACGCGGCCCGGGAAGTAGCGGCGCCGCCCGCCGAACTTTCCGGGGTGCGGGTGCTGATCATTGATGACAACGCCACGAGCCGGGAAATCCTCCTGACCCGCCTGAGCTCTTGGGGGATGCGTCCGGAGGTGGCCCATGACGGAGCGTCCGGGCTGCAGGCGCTTTACCGCGCCCTGGTCGAGCAGGACCCCTTCCGGCTGGCCGTCATCGACATGCAGATGCCGGGCAGGGACGGTGAAGCGGTGGGCCGGGCCGTGAAGGCGGACGCAAAGCTCGCGGACATGCGGTTGGTCATGCTCACCTCGCGGGGCGACGCCAGACACCTGCAGGAGATCGGCTTTGCCGCCTACGCCACCAAGCCGGTCCGGCACGAGGAGCTCAAAGGCGTGCTCTTTCGGGTACTCACCTCCGACGCGCCCCGGCCCATCGCAACACGCCACACGGCCCGTGAGGCGCTGCCCGATTTCGCGCATCGCAAGGCCCGTATCCTGCTGGCCGAGGACAATATCACCAACCAGCAGGTGGCGCTGAGCATCCTCAAGAAGCTAGGCCTTTCGGCCGACGCGGTCGCCAACGGGCGCGAGGCCCTCATGGCGCTCAAAACCCTGCTCTACGACCTGGTGTTCATGGATGTGCAGATGCCCGAGATGGACGGTTTGGAAGCCACAAAGCAAGTCCGCAATCCCCAATCCGCAATCCCCAATCGGAGCATTCCAATCATCGCCCTGACGGCCCACGCCATGCAGGGCGACAAGGAGAAGTGTCTCGAAGCGGGCATGGACGACTACTTGGCCAAACCCGTCTCCCCCC
>SLMF01000038.1 GCA_007133715.1 Planctomycetaceae bacterium | reverse complement strand
CGACGGCGGCTTGGGGTGCCGCGTCTTCCGCCGAGGACTCTCCGGCAGCCGTTTGCGGGGGGGGCGGCGTGTCCCGCGTCGGCGGCTGTTCGTTCAGCGGCTGTTCGAGGACCCCTTCTTCGGTCCGGGGCTTCTCTGCCGCCACCTCTTCGGCCAACGGGTCCGTGGCCGACTCTTCCTCGGCGGCCTCGCTCTCCTCGGCATCCGTTGCCTCATCGGAAGCTGCCGACTCTTCGATTCGCGTGGAGATCAGTTTTCCGGAGTCCTTGACGATCCGTCGCAGTTCGTCGCGGAGGCGGAGATTTTCACTGTAGCATTCGGCGATCAGGTGCCCGGCCCCTTGCAAGACATCGTCGACCGCAGCCAGTCCCTGCGAGGGATTGACGAACTCGGCCGCCCGCTGCTGCACCTCGCTGGCACCCGCCGCGGCCGCCAGGATCTCCTGGGCCAGGGGTTCCAGGCCCCGGCTACGTGCCAAGCTGGCCCACGTCTGCTTCTTGGGCCGGAACGGCTGGTAGATATCCTCGAGTCGGCGGAGCGAATCCGCCCCGTCGATCAGGGCCGCCAGCTCGTCCGTTAGCTTGTCCTGTGACCGCAACGACTTGAGAATCTTCTGCTTCCGTTCGGCCAGGGCACGCGATTTTTCGAGTGCTCGGCCAATACTGCGAATCTGTTCTTCATCCAAGCCGCCGGTCTGGTCTTTGCGATAACGTGTGATGAAAGGAACGGTGTTCCCGTCATCCAGCAATTCGACTGTGGCTTGTACTTGGTCGATCGACAGGCTGACATCGCGTGCAACCTGTGCAAGATCTGTGTTGATCGTGGTTCCCATCGTGGCCCCAATTGGCTTTCATGGAGGGACGCCGCACCGCGAGCGCCTTAGAACCGAGCAATTTAAGGGTAAATGCCTCGGGTTGTCAAGGAAAGAGCGGCCCGCACAAAATTTCTTCTTGCGAATCCCTCGTCAGCATGGCTGGTGCATGCTGCTTTTTTGCGGTAAACATGCGGTAAACCTGCCGGGAACGGTTGCACTGCGGGCTCAACCCTGTTCCAGCCGATATGCTGTTCAGGCCGAGGTTCTCCCGGTCCCGGTTGCCAGGGTGCCGCGCCGGTTCTGTCGGTAACGCTTTTCAGGATAATTCTTATGGATATCACGAATCCATCGCCTGGGGAAGTCCAGGCAGTCCGTCCCGTCGTGACCGCTTTCGTTTGGGATGGCCAGCGAGTGCTCGTGTCTCAGCGTAGCGAGGACGTGTCGACGTTTCCCGACCACTGGGCAGGCATTTCCGGGTATTTGGAAGGTTCCGACCCGGCAGCCTGGGCGGTGGTCGAAATCGAAGAGGAGACCGGACTGTCACGTGAGCAGCTCACCCTGCGGGGGGCAGGCGAGGTGCTGGAAGCACTCGATACGAGTACCGGCCAGCGTTTTGTGGTGCATCCGTTATTATTTTCTGTACCGCCGGGGACTCCGGTACGCCCAGATTGGGAGTCCCAGCGACTGGAGTGGGTCTCGGTCGAGCAAATGCTGCAGCGCCGTTTGCAACCGGCGGTCCCCCGTTTGTTCGAGGCTTTCGAGGCAATCTGGCCGCCGTGGAACGCGGAGCGATCGATCGTTGCCGACGGAATGCTGACCCACCGTTTTCTGGTCGAGGACCGTTCGCTGGGGGCGGGCGAGTTGGCGCGGGTCGCCGGGGCAGAAATCATGAAACTGGCAGAAATCTTTGCCGACGAGGAGTTTGCCACGCTCCGTGAAGCCTTGCGCCGGGTGATCGACGATCTGGCCCACGTTCGTCCGTCGATGGCAACCCCCACCAATCTGATGGCGGACATGCGCAATGCGCTGGAAGCGGCGGAGGATGCCAGCGATTTTCGCCAGTGGGCGCTCGGGCTGCTGCAACGTTCGCGCGCCGCGGAATCCCGTTTGGCCGAACGCGTGGCCGCTCGGATTCACGAACAGACGCGGGTGATGACGCTGGGCTATTCGAACACGGTCCTCCAGATCCTGATCGAGGCAGCCCCCCGTCTGGACAATGTGGTGGTTTGCGAAGGACGCCCGCTCTGCGAAGGACGCCAGTTGGCCGAAAAACTGGTCGCCGCCGGCGTGAAGGTGACCCTGATCACCGAGGCGCAAGCCGTCCAACGCATGCTGGATGTCGATCTGATCCTGCTGGGAGCGGATTGTGTCCTCCCCGAACGGGGCGTGATCAATAAAATCGGCAGTGCGGGAATCGCGCTGGCTGCCCACCAGCATGGCAAACCGGTTTGGGCTGTCGCAGAGAATCTCAAATGGGTGCGGCAAGAAGATCCGAACTTCTCGCTCGTTTATGAAGAAGGCGCACCGCAGGAAGTCTGGAGTGATTCGCCGGACAAGGTCTCCGTTCTGAACGTGTACTTCGAACTGGTGCCCCAGGCCTGGATTTCCGAACTGATCAATGAAGACTCGGTGTGAACGTCTCCGGCCGCTGACTGCGGGCGCAGACCGCTCGCACCTGTTCGGCCAGCTGCTGCAAACGCTCGCGCACCGCCCCCGCGGTGCCCGCGGTGGCTCGGAGCGTGACCAGCGGACGTCCCGGCCCGATCTCCGTGCCCGTCGCAGGCACGTCGGCCAGCGGCGACCAGGGGCCCCGGCAGCCCCAGCGGTCGGCGAACTCCGTGAATTCCGCCGGGACCCGTAATCCTTCACGCGCAAACAGGATCGCTTTGCCATACCAACGCGAATCGCAACGCCGCGGTGAGTCGGGCAAGCCCTGCGTTCGGCAGGCTTCTACGTGAGCGCGCAGGGCAGAACCCTCCAGACCCTGCTCCAGCACTTCGACCGACGCGGTGTAACGCGGGTTGACTTCCAGCACGAAAATCCGCCGACCGACAAGGATCGTATCGACCCCGAACAAACCTTTCAACGCGAATTCCGCTGCCAAACCGTGCCCGATCTGCTGCAGTTGTTCCCGCAGCGAAGGGTGCAAGTTCAACGGGCCCAGGGAACCGCAGTAGGCGAAGGGCCGCGCCCCGGTCCAGGAAACTCCCGTCCACTGGCGAGTTACTCCCCACAACCGGGCACACCTCTCACCGGCCACATAGACGGCGCTGAGTGCCGGTCCGCTGAGAACACGCTGATAATAGTGGCGTGCGGCCGCCGGCATCCCCGGTTCATTTCCCACTTCCCGGATTCTCCCGCCTCCCGACGAATCGAGCGGCTTCCGTAACCACCTCGCACCCGAGCCATCCTGCGGGCGTGTGCGGTGGGATTCGGGAAAATGCAGACCGTGCCGCCGAAGACAGGCGGCGACTTGCCAAGGATCGCGGACGGCTCGCAGCACTTCGCCCGAGTTGCCTAGCAGCGGGTTCCGGGCGGCCAGGGCATCAATCAGCTCGGGGTGATTCTCCAATCCGCCCGTATATATCCACGGCGAACGGGGCAGGCGACCAGCAACTGCCAGGAAACCCCGCGGGTAATCCGGCACCCGCTGCCAGTCGGCGATGGCCTGCAAATCACGGTCTCCGAACAGGTCGGCGGCAATCGGCCTCAGACCGCTTCGCCACGCCGAGACCGCCGCCGCACGCACACTCGCCCCCAGGATCGCAAGCGGGGTTGGACCAACATCCAAAGGGAGTGACTCGGGGCGGATGGCTCTCATCACGGGCCTCCTGCTCGCCAGCACACGCCGGCTCGGGCTGGCCATCGGGATGACCAATAAGGATTGTCCAGGAACGTCGATAGATCGGAACAGAAAGCCGGGATTGTAACACGGTCTCCGCGAGTGCGATGTCGGTACCCGCCCTGGATGGGTGAGGCGGAAAGGGAGGAAAAACTGCGTGGTCGTGCCGGGGCTACAGGGGCAATTCGGGTTGGACGGATCGAATTCGGCGGAGGGACAGTTCGACGTACTCGGGTACCAATTCGATCCCGACGAAGTGTCTGCCGAGTCGTTTGGCGACCATTGCGGTGGTCCCGGAACCCAGGAACGGATCCAGCACCACCCCCTCGCGCGGGCAGCCTGCCAGCAGGCAGGGTTCGATCAGTTTTTCGGGAAAGACAGCGAAATGAGCCGCGCGGCATTTCCCGAGCGGTACGGGCCAGACGGTGCGTTTATTGCGGCCTTGGGGGTGAAAAGCCTGATCCCAACGGGCGTGGTGAAGGTTCATGTTGCCTGCGTTCTTGCCCTGCTCGGGCGTCCCGTTACGCACGCCAAAGTGGCCCCGCCCCCCTCGCATCTTGCTCTT
>SLMF01000301.1 GCA_007133715.1 Planctomycetaceae bacterium | reverse complement strand
GAGGATCACTTTGACCTTCACGCCCGGCTGCTGGCGCGCCTCGGCGACCACGGCCGCGATATCCTGCCGCACGACGTCGTCCTGGCCGGAAAGGAACTTGCCGACGTTCATCACCATATCCAGTTCGACCGCGCCATCCTGGATCGCCAAGCGAGCTTCCAGGGCTTTGGTTTCGGCGCGGTGCGCGCCGTGGGGAAAACCGACCACGGCCGAGGGCACGACACCAGAACCGGCCAGCTCGCGCGCGGCCAGGGCCACGTCCGACGGCCGCACACACACACTGGCCACCCCAAATCGCTTGCCCACCTCGCAGGCGACCCGAATGTCCTCGTCCGTCATGTGCGGCTTCAATGCCGCATGATCCAGTGTGCGGGCAAGTCGCTGCTTGGTCCACGTCATCGGGAGACTCCTCTAAAAAAACAGGAAACTCGGGTCAGTGCATCTCGCGACCCCCAGTGATGTTGATCGCCTGCCCTGTCATATAATCCGCTCGATCCGAGGCCAGGTAGCAAGTCATATTGACGATGTCGGCCACGCGCGCCAAGCGGCCCAGGGGAACTTTCGACGTGAACTTGCGAATCACCTCCTCCATCGGCAGCTGCATGTTCCGCACATAATCGGCCGACACGTTGTTCCACACCCCCGTGTCTTCCGTAATCCCGGGACAGACACAATTGACACGGATCCCGTGACCCGCCAGCTCGAAGGCCAGAGCCTGGGTCAAGCCGATGACGGCTGCCTTGGCCGACGAATACGCACTCATCAAAGCCGAACCCGTCTTTCCCGACTTGCTGGAAAAGTTGACGATGCTCCCCCGGCCCTGTTGCTTCATCCCCGGCAGCACATGCTTGATGAACAGGAACGTACCGCGGCAATTCACCGCGAAGACCTGGTCCCAATTCTCGGCCGTCATCTCCTCGATCGGCCCGCCTTGTCCGACGACTCCCGCCACATTGACCAGGATGTCGATCCCCGTTCCCAGCTTCTCCTCCGCGGCGCGGACCACCCGCTGGACCTCCGCCTCGTCGCTGACATCGCCCGCCAAACCGGAGCATCGCGGGCCGAGACGCTGGCAGACCTCCTCCAGCAGCTGTTGCTCGCGATCGGTGACGAACACCGCGGCCCCTTCTTCGATCAGCCGCTCTGCGATCCCTTGCCCGATGGAACCGGCAGCGCCGGTAACCAAGGCCACACGATTGGAAAACTCCACGCTCGTCGCCCTCCCCAAAAAACGTCTGCCACGGGACAGTGATGTACGCCAAGGCGAGATTCTAATCGCCCTGCGTCGCGGACGAAAGACAGGCCCCTCCCAGAAAATCGGGTCAGCGTTCCCACCCGCTGGCGACTTGACCCTCGCGGCACTGCGGGTATGCTGAACGAAGTCAACGCGAGCCGCTTGCCCCGGGTTCCGTCCTTCCCGCTGAAATCCCCCCTTTTTTTACGCCTCCCAGGAGGAGTTATGAGACGTTTGACCTTGGCTGTCTGTCTGCTTGGATATCTGGTGACCGTCCCGCAATACGCGTCCTGTCTGGAAACGGCTGCCCCCACGGGCCTGGGGGGGGAAGCAAGTCTGGGAGACCGGCATCGTTTCGTCGTCGAGGACATGCTGAGATTCTGTCAGCCGGAACCCGGTTTCTGGGTCGATTTAGGAGCCGGACGCGGGCAGGTTGCCCTGCCCCTGATCGAGCGTACCGAGAACCCCGTGATCATGCTGGATCCGAATGAACAGGCGATGGCCAAGGGGCTCGAAATCGCTCGAGAGCGGGACATCGCCCACCGGCTGTTCGCCGTGGTGGGCGTGGCCGAAGCGATGCCGTTTCCGGACAATTCCGTCGATCTGCTGGTCAGTCGCGGTTCGATCTTCTTCTGGGATGATCCGGTTCAGGGTTTACGGGAAGTCCATCGAGTTCTTCGCCCGGGGGCTCATGCTTATATCGGAGGTGGGGCTGGCAGCCGGTTTCCCCGCGAGGCGACCGAACGACTGGTCCAAATGCGTCGCGAACGTTTGGAAGGGCCCGAGGCCGAGCGTTGGCAGCGATTCGTCGAACTGCGGTGCCCTGAACAGATGGAAGCATGGGCTGCGGCAGCCGAGTTGCCCGAGTATACCGTCCTGGGCAAGGGAGCCATCACGATCGATCCCGAGATGGGCCAAGGCGTGTGGCTGTTGCTGAAAAAGCCGTCCAACCCCTAATCGCTAGACGCCAACCCCTTCGTTTGATGCAATGGGTGGCACAAGACGGATATTTGGGTCTTGACAGAAGCGGTGACCCGCAGAATAAAGATGTGGGAGGTACTTTTTGCGATGACAGGTGATTTTCGCAGGTCAAGCCATTGTGCAGGATTGCTCGCCCTGTTGCTGCTGGCCGGTTGCGGCGGTTCGAGCGAGTTGGTTACGGCCACGGGTACGGTCCTTTTGGACGGAGAGCCGTTGGCCGGGGTGGTTGTCGAATTTCAACCGGTCAGCGACACGGGCAGCACGGCCTCGTTTGGTTTGACCGGCGCGGATGGCCGCTATCATTTGATGCGCACGGCGTTCGAGTCGGGAATTGCTCCGGGTGAGTATCTGGTCCGCATCTATTGCGAAGCGGAGGCGGGCGGGGTCGACTGTCGCGACGCCGACGAATCGCGAGTCGAGATTCCGGATCGCTATCAGACATTTTCCGAGTTACGGGTCACGGTGGAGAACCGCCGTCGAAACCGTCTGGATTTCGAGCTTACCACACCATGAACAGGGACCGACGAAGATGAACCTTGCCTCCCGCCCCGCCGGCGTATGCCGCACGCAGCGTGTCGATTCTGTATGTGCCGGAAAGTCGTTTCGACCGGCCGCTTTCACTTTGGTCGAACTGCTGGTGGTGATTGCCATCATCGGCATTTTGATCGCCCTGCTGTTGCCGGCGGTCCAAGCGGCTCGCGAGGCGGCACGTCGGGCCCAGTGTACGAACAATCTCAGCCAGTTGGGCTTGGCGCTGCACAATTATCATGACACGTTCCAGTGTTTTCCGCCCGGATTTATGGTCGTCGACCACCGCGACGAGATTGCCGGCGGATGGGCCTGGGGCGTGTTCCTGATGCCGTTTATCGAGCAAAGTTCGTTGAAAGACACCCTCTGCGCCAGCCGCTTCACCCTGTCGCAGGTGATTTCGGATCCCGAGTTGCTGCCGATGCTGCAGGTGGATCTTTCGGTGTTCAACTGTCCTTCGTCGCCCATGGCGCCGTTGCGGGAATTCCGCGGCGAAGGGCACGAGATGGTCTCGACCTCGAATTACACCTGCTCCCGCGGTTTCTTCAACTACGGTGGCGGCACGCACTTGAGCAAAGGCAACAATGGCGTGCTGTTCGGTCAGAGCAACACCCGCATGGCTTCGATCACCGATGGAACCAGCAACACCTTTGCGATCGGCGAGCGGACGGTGTTGCCGATTCACAGCGACCAACCGGCGCGGTGGCCGTCGTGGTGCGGACCGGGCGGTTTGGGGATTGGCAGCACGGTTTCCTCGTCGGTTTCTTTTCCGCTGAACCACCCCACGATGATTCACGGTTTCAGCAGCCACCATCCGGGCGGCGCGTTGTTTTGTTTTGCGGACGGTTCGGCGCGATTTGTGGCCGACACGATCGAATCGAACACGGGCGGGGTCGATGCGGGGAACGCGGGCAATCACGCCGATTTCGTCCAGGCCGCCTTCCATGGCCAAGTCGGTTTGTATCAACTGTTGGGTGTGAAGAACTCGGGCAGCCCCATTCCGTCCTTTTGAGTTACGTCCGCGATGCGAATCGACCACGACGCAAAGTTGGATTTCGACGACGTGCTGATTCGCCCCAAGCGATCGCAGGCGCCCAGCCGTTCGTCGATCGACCTGCGGCGCACCTATCGTTTTCTGAACAGCAACCGCACCTGGCAGGGAATCCCTCTGATCGCGTCGAACATGGACACGATCGGCACGATGGCCATGGCCCGGGCGCTGGGACCCGACTTGCTGACCTGCCTGCACAAATATCATCCGCCGGGGGAGCTGGTTCCCTATTTCTCGGCTGCCGCCCAGCGATCTCACACGTTCCTCACGCTGGGGATCAAGTCGGCCGATCTCGAGACTTTGGAAAAGGTAGCCGGCCAGACGCCGGTGGACTATCTCTGCATCGACGCGGCCAACGGCTATACGCGTTATTTCGTCGACTGGGTCCGGCGGGTGCGTGACGCGCAGCCATCGGCCACGATCATGGCG
>SLMF01000180.1 GCA_007133715.1 Planctomycetaceae bacterium | reverse complement strand
CGTACTGCATCCGCGCGACAGAGGGGGCTGCTGGAGACGAAAGCACCGCCGTTGTCGGCCATCTCCACGTGCCGTCACGTGATCGATCGCACCCGCAAATCGGATTCGTAAAGGTCGCGCTGTGCATGCGAGTGTCACAAGAAATGAAAGCCTGAAAACAGGATCTGAACTCAAGATCCATCTGAGTTTTCAGGCCAGACGTATGACGTTGCCCGTGCGGGACGATTCGGCTGCGGCTACCATCAGACCGACCGCCTGTTTCGACTGCTGGGCTGTGATCCGCTCGGGCCGCTCGCCCTGCACGATGCAGTTGGCAAAATACTGCAACTCGGCACGCAGCACGCCGAAACGTTCGCCGAACACGATCGGCCAGTACATCGTGTCGGGCATGCTCAGGCCGTCTGCAGCATGGATTTCCAAGCCGGCTTGGCCGCAGTTGACGTAGAGCGCTCCCTCGGTGCCGATCACTTCCATCCGAGCGTCGATGGTGTATGGCGTCGACTTGGGCAGGTGCCAGACCGATTCGACCACGCCCACCGCCCCGTTGTCCAGACGCATCATGGCCCAGGCGCAATCGGGGTACTTGCGGGAACCGGGGTGGACTTCCTGAGCGTAGACGCTCTGCGGTGTGGCGTTGGCGAACCAGAGCATCAGATCGGCGTCGTGGATGGCGTCGCCCATCAGGGCCGAGATCTTATCCAGATTGGCCTCGCCAAGTGCCTGCGACAAGTTGCGGCGGGCGTGCATCGAGATGATTCGGCCCAGACGGCCTTCGTCAATGGCCTGTTTGGCCAAGGCCACTCGGGGATCGAACCGGCAGATGTGCCCCACCATGAGCAGGGCGTCGCTTTGCTCGGCTGCTGCAATGATGCGGTCGCAATCCTCGACCGTCGGCGCCATCGGCTTTTCCAACAACACGTGCTTGCCAGCCCGCAGGGCGGCGATGGCGAGGTCGCGGTGCTCGTGGATGTGCGTCGTAATGCTGACCGCCTCGACCGCCGGATCGGCCAGCAGTTCGCGGTAGTCGGTATAGCGGGCGGCCACATCATAGCGGTCGGCCAGTTCCTGAAGGCGTTGCGGCCGTCGCGTCGACAGGGCCGCCAACTCGATACTCTCCATGCCCGCCAAGGTATCGGCGTGAATCTCGCCGAACCATCCCAAGCCGATCACCCCCCAACGGACGGCGCGGCCCTGCTGGGAATGTTGTTTTCCCATCGTGTGGTCCTCTTCAAAAGCAAGTAAAGCTGACCGTACCCAGCGTCTTACCTACAGCCATACCAATTCGCCCGAGGCGGCGGAGCGTTTTTCCGCCAGCACCAATTTCAGCGAATCGATCGACTGCTCGGGCGTGATGATTTCCGCCACCCGTTCGCCACGCACCGCCCGGACAAAATGTTCGATTTCGTTGGAATAACCGTCACCCGCAGCCACCTCGGGAGTGAACGCCTCCCCTTCGCGCGGGCAGACTTTGAAAACCGGAGCCCGGCTCACGTCGAAGACCAGGGTCGCTTTCTCAAGAACGATGTTGAAACTCATCTCGAACCCGAAGGTGGGGGCCAACGACCAACTGCCCTCCGCCGTGATCGGGCGGTCTTCGGCAAACAGGTATTGGGTGACGATATGGTCGTAATCCTGCGACGGTCCCCGCGCAGCACGGCTGAACACCGCTTGGGGCATGCCGAATACGTACTGGACATAGTCGGAATCGTGGATGTGCAGATCGACGGCCGCACCGCCACTCTTGCTGCCGTCCAAGATCCAGTTCTGCCACGACCAACTGGGAGTCAGACTCAACCGCTGGAACGTGGCGGCCGTCACCCGGCCGTAGCGGCCCGCATCGATCAGTTCCTTGGCCGCTGCGTACTCGGGCCAGAACCGAATGCAGTGCCCGATCTGCAGCCGTTTGCCGCTCGCTTCCGCAGCCGCAACCATCGCCCGGCCGTCCTCGACGGTCAGCGCCATCGGCTTCTCGCACAGCACGTTGAGCCCCGCTTCGAGCGCCTGGACCGTGTACGGCCGGTGCAGGTACGTCGGCAGGGTCACCGACAACGCATCCAACTCGGCCTCGGCCAGCATCCGGTCGAAGTCGTCATACAGGCCGATGCCGGTCAGATCGAGCGGCGCCTCGGCACCTTCGATGTTGCCCACCGCGCCTCCTTGCCCCTCGAACTTGGCGGCATCCGTGTCGCAGATGGCAGCGACCTGTACTCCCTCCAGCGCCTGATAGCAGCGAAAGTGCATTTTTCCCATGAATCCCAAACCTGCGATTCCGACGCGAATCATCGCGATCCTCCTTTACGTTTCCTCGGTCAGTAGAAGATGCGGTTCACTGGAACAACTGCTTCATCGCCGCGGCGGTTTTCTCCGGTCGGCCCGGCTGGTAGGGCAGCATTTCGGCCGTCACATAGCCGTCGTAGCCGATCTCCGCCAACGCCCTTTTGACAGCCTGGAAATCCACGTCCCCTTCCAGCAGGTCGACAAACCCGTCGACCGTGCCCACCGACTTGCGGTAGTCCTTGACATGCACCCGTGCGATACGCTGGCCCAAAATCCGGATCCAATGCTCGGGGTAACCGGTCAGCAGGACGTTGCCCACGTCGAAGTAGGCAGCCACGCGAGCGGAGCCGAAGCCATCGATGAAATCCCGCATTTCCAGCGGACTCAACAGAAACTTGTTCCAGACGTTCTCGATCGCCAGCGTCACTCCCAGCTTTTCGGCCGTGGGCAGAAGCTGCCGAACCGCCGCTGCCGCTCGCTCGTAACACACGTCGTAAGGCACCACGGGGCTGTTCTCCAGAAAGAACACGTCCACCGCGCCGGGCACGAACAGATAGGCATCGGTGCCCAGCCAGCGGGCCCGCTGCAACGCCTGCTCGGTAAACTGCAGGATCTTGCCCCGCACCGCCGGATCGTCGTCGGTCGGCGAACACCCCCAACTCTCCCCGCTGGCAACCCCCGCGATCTCGAGACCCCCGTCCTCCGCCTGAGCCCGGATCTGCTCGCACTGGCTCTGCGACGCCTCGTGGGTCAGGACTCCCGAGCTGGCAATGCACAGTTCGATGGCATCGAAACCCAGTTCTTTCGCCTGAGCCAGGGCCTCGGCCACCGGCAAACTCGCCTCCAATCCGCCGTCAAACATCCAATAATTGGCGCTGATCTTCATGTCGTGTACGTCCCTCTCTGCGATCCTCGGGTCGCGTCGCTCCGAAAACTCCTGCCGATCTCGGGGCGAGCACGCCGCGTAGTGCGAAAAAAACGGCTCAACCAAAAACGACCTTAGCCCGGGTAAGGCCAGAAGGTCCGTGTCTTTCCCTCCTTTCGAAACTGAAGGGCGTCATCGACAATACGAAAGATGTCGTATTCGGGATGCAACCCCAGCACGGAACGGGATTTGCTCATCTCGATGCAAAAATCGTGGAACTCGCTGACCTCGAAACGCACGATCGGCAAGTCCAATTTCTGGGCCACGTAGTCCGCCAGCACATCGTAACTGAAAGGCGACGGTCCCGACACGTTGAACGCCTCGCCCACCGCCGTGGGATTGCCCAACGCCAACAGAACCGATTGCACGACGTCCCGGATGCCCACAATATGCCGCTGACCCGCACTGCCGTCCGCATGGACCAGGCAAGCTACCGCGTCAAGATCCTGCTCAAAATAGGCCTGCTGCTCCGGCGTCGTCGCCCAGTCTCGCCAAACCGGCACGCCCAGATGGGGTTCGCGCAGAGTCACATGGGCCAAAATATCGTCTTCGTCATGCACCCAGGAAAACCGCAAAATGGTGATCGGCGTCTGGTACATGATCTGATACTGCTCACACAGCACCTCTTCCAGCACCTTGGAAAGCGGGTAGTAACCCGGGTAGCCCGAATGGCGGTGATTCTCGTCGATCGGAATCGGCTGGGGATAGTAGTAAATCCCGGCGCGAGCGTCCGAACCGGCCTGGATATACTGCTGGATGTGCCCCGCTTCCTTGCAAGCATCCAGCAGATAAAAGGTGCCCTTAATGTTGGTGTCCAGGAACAACTCCTTGTTCTCCTTGACGTTCCCCAGATGGATCACGGCGTCCATGTCGGCAATCAATCGCTTGGCCAACGACGGATCGCGCAGATCGCCACGGACGACCTCAATGAGCTCCCCACCCGGCACCGCCAAACCATCGGTGTACTCCAGGGCTCTCACTGCGTAGCCAGCCTTGGCGAGTTCAGGCAAAACCGCTCGGCCGATCT
>SLMF01000641.1 GCA_007133715.1 Planctomycetaceae bacterium | reverse complement strand
TCCAATCCGCCGGCAGCTGGGGGGAAAGATACGAGCCTTCATCGAAAATCCCGAATAAACGCCCTTCCGCCGATACGAGGGCCGAAACGCTGGACATGTGGTCGTGATGACGACTCCACCGCGGACCGCTCTGCCATTGCAAATGTCGCAGAGGGGCAATCCGCTGGTCCCGGGCTGCGGTGCGGTTCGACGCGTCCCCCAAGTAATGCGTCCAGTCATCGATGTCCTCCGGCCAGGCTTTCCGCTCCGTACGCCAGGCGGCGTCCTCGCGGACCAGGGCGACCCCCAGCGGGGCCAATACGCGAGTCGCCTCCTCGCCCCCCAACACGGGCGATTCCAGAATCAGCAGATTCACCGTCTCCGCGATCAGCGGCAACCCTCCCCCCGACGCGGCGGAAAGATGGTCGACCGACACAGGACCGTAAACCCCGCGGGAAATCAACTCCGCTCGCACTTGGGCAACCACCGCCGCATCCGCATGCAGGCCCAGCACCAGCCAGCCACCTTGCTCGACCAAATCGCCCAACTGGCGAGCCCACGCCGACGGCCGGGAGGAACCACCCACCCACACCGCCAGACCGCCCTGAACCCCACTCTCTTCCACGGGCGGAGCAGGCAATGCCGCCCCCCGTGCTCCCGCGGCGAAAATCATACCGATCAACAGACAACCAACGACCAGGCACCGCATGCTGTGAGAAATCCGAGGCTTCATAAGGCACTTTTTTCCATCCTGAATGATCGAGAGGAACCCGCCACGTGACGGGGGCTGCAAGAACATAACCTCACTCGCGCCCCCCAACCCCTTTCGCGCAGTATAAGGTCTGCGGCGGCCGCGCCAACAGGTCGGAAAGCAGGCAAGCCGCAGGAAATGATCTACCCGCAGCGCCATCGAAGATAGATTACCCCGAAAGAGGAGTCTCGAAGATCTGGTAGCGCTTGCGGAGTTCGGCCCCCAGTTTTTCAATGGAGTTCCGCATCAGGCGGTTCTGCTCCAAAACGTAGCCGGTCTCACCGTCCCGAATGCCCTTGGAAAAACAGCCCGTGAAGTAGTGGTGGTACAACGTCGGCCCGACTCCCATCGCCTCCGCCCGGGGCGTGGTGGCGTAGACATAAACCACGTATTTCTTGATCCGCTTGCGGTACCGAAGGTAGGTTAACCAACCCCAGGGCAGGATCCGACCATGCATCCGAGCCAGAACTTCATTGTAGTCGGGGCAGGCCAGGAACACCGCCTCCGGACGCCCTTCGATCTCGGCAATAAAGAACATCTCGGGGTCGATGATCCGTTCCAGTTCGTGGCGAGCCGCCTGCATCTGACCGTCGGTCAACGGGACGAAGCCCCAGTTCTCGCGCAGCGATTCGTTGCAGATCCGGCGAATGGCTTCCAACTCCTCGTCAATCCGGTCCCGCCGCGGCCCGCGGATGACGATCTGGTATTTCTCTTGCACATATCGGGTCAAACGCTCGATGCGGCGGCGCATCGTGTCGATGTGCTGCTGGGTGTAACGGCCGTAGTTCCATCCGTAAACCACCATCTGCTGGACGCGGCTCATCCCGAATTCCTCGGCTTGCCGGGCGTAATAGGCCGGTGTGTAGGGCATGGGGATGCTGGGCGGATATTCGAATCCGTCGATCAGGAACCCGGCGTTGTCGTTCATCGAGGGATTGGTCGGCCCCCGCAGACGATCCAGACCTCGCTCGCGCAGCCAGGTCGCGGCCGCTTCAAAAAGACCGCGGCTGACGCGAGAATCGTCCTCCGCTTCGTAATGTCCGAAAAATCCCACCCGATCGTTCCAAACCTGGTTATGCCGCCGGTTCTCGATCGCCACGATGCGACCTACCGGTTGACCCCCACGATAGGCTAGGAACCAGGCCGCCTCCGCATGCTCGTAAAACGGGTTCTTCCTAGCATCCAACACCCGTGCCTGCTCGCTACGCAACGGCGGTACCCACAAAGGAAGGGTGGCATTCAGACGATAAGGCAGTTCCAGAAAGTCCTTTCGCTGCCTGCGGGTCCGTACCGGCTGGATGTCAATCTCGCTCACCTCGACTCCTTTACCCATGCCACCGTAGACTGCAAGGCCTGCTCAAAATCCACTCGCGGAGTATAGCCCAACAACCGGCGGGCCCGCGAGATGTCGTAACCTTGATCCTGCCCCAACTCCAAGACCGCCAGCCGGGTGATCCAAGGGCGGCGGTGAAAACGAAGCAACCGGGCCGCACTCTCCACCGGAATCGCGGCGGACAGGGCCAGACGCGTGGGGATCGAATGACTCGGACGCGGTAATTCCAGCCGGTCCGCCAATGCGTCCAGATACTGCTTCCACGTGACGTTCGAATCATCCCAAATGTTGAAGGCTCGACCCACCGCATCCGGATGATCCAGGGCTAACAGGATCGCATCCACCACGTTTTCCACATAAGCCAAACCGGCGATGTGACGTCCGCCGTCCAGCAGCGGCAGCGTGCCACGCCGCAAATGGTCCACCACCTCTCCCACGTAGTTCTGGCAGCCCGGGCCGAAGACCATCACCGGACGGAGTACCACCACGGGCAGAGCCTGACGATGGTGCGCCTGCCAGACGATTTCTTCCGCTGCAATCTTGGAGGCAATGTAGGGGATCCGGCGAGCATGCAGGGGATGCTCTTCGCCGATCGGCTGGCCGCGGCGGGGATAGCCATAGACGGCGGCGGAACTCATATGCACCAAGCGGGGCGTTCCCGAGTTCACCGCTGCCTGGACCACGTGTCGGGTGCCTTCCACATTCGTGCGGTGGAACAAACGGCGGGCGCCCCAGTCCGACACAAGGGCTCCACAATGCACGATCGCGGCCACGCCCGCAACCGCTTCCCGGACCGCCGTGACGTCCCGAAGATCGCCCCGAAACCACGCGATATCCCCGCCGAGTTCCGGCGGCAACGTGCTGGTCGGCCGCACCAGGCAGCGGACCCGAGTTCCCGACTCGGTCAGTCGCTGCACGACATGGCGGCCGATCAAACCGCTGGCTCCGGTCACCAGGTAGCTCGGTTGAGGCATGCCTGCGATTCCTTGGCGGCTTGCAAATGGGGGGACTTCCTTCAATCGTCGCAACGCACTAGATTCGTATAGAATCAACCATCGGCGTTTTGCCTAACTCGCCTTGACCTGAGAGGAACCATGAACCTACCCGTAACCACGATCGTTTTGGCCAGTCGGAATCGGCATAAGCTGCGGGAAATGGCGGACCCTCTGGTGGCTGCCGAGGTAGAACTGCTGTCGGCCGCCGAGCTGCCGGATGTGCCCGAAGTGGAAGAAACCGGGACGTCCTTTGCAGAAAACGCGGCTCTGAAAGCTTCGGCCGTGGCGCTGGCCACCGGCCACTGGGCGTTGGGCGACGACAGCGGCCTCGAAGTCGACGCCCTGAACAACGCACCGGGCGTCATCTCGGCTCGCTACGCCGGTCGGGACGCCACGGACCGCGATAACAACGCCAAACTGCTGGACGAATTGGCGGCGGTGCCCGAACCCGAACGGACGGCGCGCTTCGTGTGCCATCTGGCCGTCGCTGATCCGCAGGGTACCATCCGCCTGCGAATCGACGGAATCTGCAGAGGACGGATCGTGCGGGAATTGCGAGGCAGCAACGGCTTTGGCTACGACCCGCTGTTCCTGATTCCCGAGTACCACCAAACGCTGGGGCAGCTTTCGCCGGTGGTCAAGAGTGTGCTGAGCCACCGTGCTCGAGCATTGGAACGATTGCTGACGGAATGGCCTCGGACGCTCCATTCCCAATCATTCTAGCCGTTCACCGGGGGCGGCCTCCTTTCGCGCGGCGGAGAAACAAACGATCCGTTGCTCACCGTCTCGCCGCGAAATCAGGCCGGCATCCGCGACCGGCGTTTACCCTAGGCATCCTCGGAGAAATCACGTGAAAATCATGAGTGCCCTGGCAGGCCTGATCCTGGTGCTGACAACCACCGTGACTACCGCCAACGAAGTGCAAGCCGTGTCTCGCTCGCCGGACCAGGTGGGGCCGGATTCGATTGTCTACTGGCAGGGCGAGTATGTCGGCAGCCGCCAGGACGAGCCGGGCGAATCCGTTTGGGCCGCCCAGGTCGTAGCCCGCCGCAACGATAACTACGAACTGGTCCTGTACGCCGGGGGCCTGCCCGGCCATGGCTGGGACCCCGAGCAAGGAATACAACGGCTCGAATCCCAACTGCGCGAGGAACAACTGGTCTTCGAGCAGGAAG
>SLMF01000719.1 GCA_007133715.1 Planctomycetaceae bacterium | reverse complement strand
CTTGCATGGCAAATGCCAGACCACTGCTGAAACGATTGGACCATTCCGGGTGCGTCTGTTCGAGCCATTGTGCCATCAGCAGGTCGCTGGGACGCGACCTCCCGACCGGCCAGACGAACCGGTAAGTCGACCACACGATCACGCCCAACCACAGTGCCGATCCCAGCAGCCGCAACCCGGGGTCCTCGTAACGAATCAGAGAGTCCAACAGACAGATCAACGTGCCTGCGACCAGTCCCAGGGTCAGGGTGGTGCAAACCGCATGCAGGGCGGTCAGACGTCGCACGCGTCGCGAGATGGCGTGGATTCGCTGTTGAACGGAATACACCATAGTAAGGATCTAGCTGCCATGAAAACGTGGTCATCGCGCGCGCCGATCAGAGCACGCACCCTCCTTATACCTTAGCAGATGGACCCGGTAATCGGCAAAGGGACCGCGGTCGATTCCTCCGGAGAACCGCTGCTGGAGGGGCCTGGATTGCTGGGCGTTCATTCCCGTCGACGCGGGATCGCCGGGCGCAATAAAGACGAACCCGCGGGTGCGATGGTTGCGGCCAGCAGCACGGGATGTCAGGATAAATACGAGCGAGGCCATGATTTTCGCAAAGTCTTGGACGATTCCACCCGTTTGTTGGAGGCTGACGATGCACGATTCCATGAACCGTCGGGAGTGGTTACGTTTTCTGGGGGGATCCGGCTTGGCTGCAGGGATGGGGACCTGGGCGGCCACGGCGCAGCAGGCCCATGGATCGGGGTTCCAAAGTTCGATTCTGGCTCGGCATAAGATCGAAGAGAATCGAGCCAACCCGGTCGTGGTCGACGGTCGCGTGATGCAACCCCAGCGGGAATTGCCCATCTTGCATCACACGGACGTATTGGTCCTGGGTGGCGGTTCGGCCGGGGTCTGCGCGGCGATTGCGGCCAAGCGTGCGGGCGCCGAGGTGTGTCTGGTCGAGCGGTATGGCCATTTCGGCGGTTTGTGGACCGGCGGGCTGGTGCTGCTGATTCTGGGGCACATCGTCGAAGGGGGCAAACAGGTGTGCCAAGGCATCGGCGAAGAGATGATGCGGCGGCTGGACAAAATGGAGGGTGCGATCGTCAACCGCCGTCCAAGGACCAACCCCACGGTGGATGCCGAAGCCACCAAGTACCTGATGGTCGAGATGATCGAAGAGGCGGGAGTGGACGTGTTCCTGCATTGTTGGGGCGTCGATGCGATCTGCAATGGCAACTCGGTGCAGGGGGCCGTGTTCGAGAGCAAATCGGGGCGTCAAGCGATTTTGGCCAAAGTGGTGATCGACGCCAGCGGCGATGGCGATCTGTTCGCCGCCGCCGGTGCCGCCTTCGAACACCGCTCGCACAACGTGGGCCTGGTCACGCGGATTGCCAACCTGGATCGCGTCGATCGGGAGCGTGCCGAGCAGGCCGCCCGCCCGCGATTGCTGGGCTCCGTCACGCCCGTGCCCGGTGTGAACTGGGTCAATATGGCGGGGCCGGAAATCGATGGCCTGGATGTCCGCGAACTGACCCGGATGGAAATGAACCATCGAAAATTCATCTGGCAGAATATCCAACGAACGCGACGCACCCCGGGGTACGAACAGGTCTACTTGACAGAGACGGCGCCCCAACTGGGGGTGCGAATCACCCGGGTGCTGCACGGCTTGCATACCTTGACCCGAGACGATCTCCAGGCCGGTCGCCGTTTCCCCGACTCGGTCGGCGTCGGCGGTTCCGAACATGGCCAACACGGCGAGTGGCAAATCCCCTACGGTACGCTGGTTCCGCTGGAAGTGGACCATGTGCTGGCAGCCGGTCGCTGTGTGAGTGCCGAAATGCGGATGGCGGACTTGGTGCGTCTGATACCGAACTGCTTCGTCACCGGACATGCTGCCGGAGTCGCGGCCGCCGTCTGCGTCGCCGACGGCTGCCCCCCCCGCGAGGTCGAAGTGGCCAAGGTACAAAAGATCCTCCAGGAGCAGGAGGCCTATCTGGGCTGAGGCGAATGGGGTTTCGGCGATTGGGAAACTGGCGTGATGGAGCAAACGGAGCGTGAGGGATGCCCCGAAATCTGCGTGTGATCCGGTGGAGCGTCCGCGGCGTTTGTTTTCTGCTGGCGGTGGCCCTGTTGTTTCCGCTGCTGGCCCCACACCAGGCCGCGATCGTGGTCCCGTCGCTCAGTCCGTTTGTAGCCGTGGCGGCGTGGTGGGCACTCGGCAGCCTGCCGGCCTTCGCTTGGCTGGGCCTGATCGTGGGACTGGTGGCCCTGATCCGCGCGCGCTGGTTCTGCCGCTGGGTCTGTCCGACCGGTTTCTGTGCGGATGAAGCCAGTCGGCTCGGTCGGCGTTGCGGCCGAACGGCTCTGCGGGCGCCGCGAATCGGGGAAGCGGTCGTGTTGCTGACGTGGGGCGGGGCACTGGCCGGTTACCCGTTGCTGTTATGGCTGGATCCGTTGAGTCTGTTCTCCGCAGCGTTCCGCCTGGCCGGTCCCGCGGGATACCCGGGATGGTGGTGGTCCGCCACGGGGTTGCTGAGCGTGCTGCTGCTCAGTCTGATCTGGCCTCAGTTGTGGTGTGCTCGATGCTGTCCGTTGGGCGCGGTTCAGGATCTGCTTTGGCAAGTTGGGCGGCGGGTGCAACGACTGGGGTGGGGGGGCCGGTCGGCCGGTTCTGCGGCCGGTTCGCGTCAGGGCCGCCGTGCCGTGCTGGGACTCGCCGCCGGTGCCGCCGGGGCCTTTTGGCTGCGCACGCGAGGCGGCGGACTTGCCGCCGAACAGCCCGCTCCGACCCGACCGCTGCGCCCGCCCGGAGCCGTCCCCGAACCCGCCTTCGCGGGCTTGTGCCTGCGTTGCGGAAATTGCGTGCGGATCTGCCCCTCCCGGATCGTACAGAACGATCCGGGTCAGCACGGTCCGGCCGGGTTCCTCGCACCACGCCTCCACTTCGATCACGACTACTGCCGCGAGGATTGCGTGGCCTGCACCCAGGTCTGCCCCAGCGGCGCACTGACCCGGCTGAGTTCGGATGCCAAGCCCCAAGTGCAAATCGGGTTGCCGCGGGTCGACATGAACCGCTGCCTGCTGGGCGACGCTCGCGAGTGTTCAATCTGCCGAGCTGCCTGTCCCTACGAAGCGATCCATTACGAGTTCTGCGAAATCGAATACACCCTGACGCCACGCATCGATCCCACCCGCTGCAACGGCTGCGGCGCCTGCCAGGTCGCCTGCCCCACCGAACCCCAAAAGGCAATCGTGGTCCAGGGACATACCAGGGGTCAGGCCTCTTTGATTTGTTCTTCGGGCACAGGTCGGACTGTCTGACGGCCACGCGGACGCATGGTTGATTCCAAACCGAGTCGGCGGACGATCGATTCCACCCATCCCTGGTACCCGAATGGTCGTCCACGCTGAACACATTGCCGGACAGCGCCCCACTCCGCGTCGGTGAGCGGTGCGTTGACGCGATCCACTCAGGTCGGCAATCGCGGTATGTGCCATGGTGAAAGCAGCTTCGGCTCGGGTTCGGGCGAGGGAAGCCAGCGCCAGAGAGAGCCCCATCGCCAATCCTCGGCCCGGGACACAAGGCCAGGAGTGCAACGCGTTTCGCTCAACATACCGACACACCACGAAAAAATGCTCGTCGTCCTGAATCGGAAAGCTCTTGTAACGCTGTCCTTGTGAAAAATCTCGGCTCGCAGATTTCCGCGATTGAGGGCATGATAAAGTCCGCCTGCTTCGTCGGCGCGAGATGGTCGTGGCATCGTGATTTCCCCTGCATAGTAACCAAAACAGGAGTCTACCAGAGACCTGAGCCAAAACAAAGAGGCCTGACCCCTTTGAGTTTGCACACACGCTCTGTACATTCAAGAGGTATTGCACAAAGCTTTTGTCGATTGTCGACGAGACGGGAACCGAAGCGGCGGCAGCCACGGGCGTCGTCCTCGGCGTCCGTTCGATGCCGCCCGTCTTCCGTGCCGCCCGACCGTTTCTGTTCTTGATTCCGGATACCCGCCGTGGGGTGGTCTTGTTTGTCGGCCCCCTGGCCGATCCCAGCAGTTCCGAGTGACTGGAACCCAGCCTTGCTCGGCTTCCCATCCGTCGAGGAACTGTAGACTTAGCTGAAGCCTCAGAGAGAATGCGAGTAGTGTACCTTTTGCCGTAACGGAGCAACTTTCATGACCGCTAATCCTAACTCCCACCGTTTTGTCTGGTCCGGTTCGCTGGCCATGGTGCTGAT
>SLMF01000748.1 GCA_007133715.1 Planctomycetaceae bacterium | reverse complement strand
GGTTTTTCGCCGGATGGTCAGCGGATTGTCAGTGCCAGCCGGGATCGTACGGCCCAGGTTTGGGATGTCGAGACCGGCGAGGTGATCCAGCGGTTGAAAGAGGGCCATGATTTTCTGGTATCCGCGGGCCGTTTCTTTCCCGATGGCAAACGCATTCTGACGGCGGCCGTGGACAACACCGTGCGTGTCTGGAACGTGAGCACCGGCACGCAGCAGCTGACGCTGGACGCGACGGGAGTGACGGCCGCCGTGGACGTGGCTGCCGACGGCCGCTGGATTCTGACCGGCGGGGGACGCGAGGAGGTCGACGACGGCGCAGGCAATTTCACCTGGGAAGCTCAACTCTGGGACGCCGGAACCGGCGCACGGGTCCAGCGGCTGGGCGGGCATGGGGCCGAGGTGTCGGCGGTGGCCATCGGTCCGCGAGCGGAGTTGCTGTTCACCGGCGATGGCCGCGGCCGCTGCCGCCTGTGGGATCGGCGAACCGGCGACTTGCTCTGGGAACAGCCGGGTCACACACGCGGCGTGACCGTAGCCGCCTTCTCGCAGGACGGCCAACGGGTACTCAGTGCCAGTGCGGACAACACGGTTGTCGGCTGGGACGTGGCCGAGGGAGAAATGACGGGTTGGCTGCTGAAACACCCGGATGCCGTAACCGCCCTGGCCTGGTCACCCGACAACCGGCACGTGCTGACCGCCTGTGCCGACCGCGTCGCTCGCTTGTGGGATCTGGAAACGAATCAAGCGATTCACCAATGGCGTGTGGGGAATCTCAGTTTGCAAGCCGTAGCGTTTTCGCCGCGTGGCGAGGCGGTCATCCTGGCCAGCGACGGTACGGCACAGTTCCGGGAATGGGACGGCCGGCAGCCGAGCAATGGCGATCAGCCGTACCAGCAGCTGCAACTGGATCCCCGCCGTGCCTGGTCACTGGATTTCTCGCCCGATGGCCGGATGCTGCTGAGCGCCGGAGGCGACGAAGCCCAGCTGTGGGACCTGAGGACGGGTCGACCCGGCATGCAGTTCGCCCGGCAGGGCTCGATCGCTTCGGCCCGCTTCTCGCCCGACGGACGTCGGATCGTCACCAGCAGCTGGGACACGACAGCCAAGATCTGGGATGCGGCGACGGGTGTCGTCGCACGGCGTTTGACGGGACATGATGGATTTGTCAACGACGCTACCTTCTGCCCGGAGAACCGGCGCGTGGTCACGGCCAGTGACGATCGTACGGCGCGGCTGTGGGATGCCGAGACCGGCGAACTGCTGGTGCGATTCACGGGTCACCGTGATCGCGTCCGCACGGCCCTGTTTTCGCCGGACGCCCGACACGTGCTGACCGCGTCGAATGATGGCACCGCGCGCATCTGGGACACCGCGACCGGGACGCTGCGGCATGTGCTGGGCACCCATGATCGGGCGGTGCTCTGCGCTGCGTACTCGGCCGATGGCCGCTACCTCGTGACCGGCGGCGAAGACAACGGAGCCTTGGTCTGGGACGTCAGCGGAGAGGAGCCGGCGGTGCTGGCCCGGCTGGAGGGCCATTCGGCCGCCGTGACGGACGTGGCATTCTCGCCGTCGGGAACGCGCGTGGTCACGGTCAGCCAGGATCACACCGCCATTGTGTGGGATCCGCGGCCTGCTGCGGACGCGGGCAGCGAACCGCGGGGCACGGAGCTCCTCACGCTGAAAGGCCACACGAACGAATTGACCTCGGTCAGCTTTTCGCCCGCTGGACGAAGTGTGCTGACCAGTTGCCGCGATGGCGATCTGATCCTCTGGCCCACCGCGGATTGGAATCGCGCCGCTCCGAGCCGCCGCGGTCTCAGCCTTTTAACTGAACCAGCAGCGTCCGCACCTCCTCCGTGAATTCGCGGGCAGCATCCGGTGTGAAGGGAGGGATGTCCAGGATCTTGGGGACGGTCAGGGCCGCATATTCGCCGCGGGCGTAGGCCGTCGGATCCGTCAGATAGCCGATGATATCGTCGCAATAGCCCACCGCCAGAGTGTCCTCAAAGGGGGAATCGCGTCGAATCATCAGACCGTACACGCTGTAAAGCTCCGCCGGATGAAATACCAGGGCCACGGCTCCCAACTGCAAAGCGCTCAGCCGGATCGTATGGTGGGCGTTTGTCAGATCCCGGTCCACGTTGCCCTGGTACCAATCCGCGGCGAAACCGGCGTTGACCCAGTGCCCCCGCGCGCATTGCTCCGGAGCCTCCCGATAGGCCTCCCGCCACGCGTGGAACAAGTCCCTGTCCAAGGGAACGCCATACGGTTGGGTCAGGCAGCGTAGTGGCTCCACTCGCACCGGTTCCAAGGCATCCAGGGCTCGGCAAATCGCGTCGAACACCCCGCGTGTTGTTTTTTCTACATCTCCTCGCCACGGTTCCCCGTCGCCCGGATTGACATCTCCCGCATGTCCGCACAAGAAAGATGCCTCCAGACCGAAACTGTCGCGAACGCGTTCGGCCACGGTTCCCGGCCAGTCTGGACCTGCCTGGGTATCGGCAAAACACACGGGATGGGCAGAGAAGTGATACCATAGCAAATCCCGTTTCTCGCCAACACGCTGGAACAATAGCAACTGAACCAGCGTGTCCAACCAGCGTTGGCTGTCATCCGAATCGGTGGTAAACTCTTCGTCCGTGCGAAAATCTGCGGTTGTGCGGTTGAAGTTCGCACCGTGGGCCCGGCTCTTACCCAGCGAGAGTTCCGCGGGTGCCAAATCCGCCATCGCGCGAACCACCGCCTCGACACACTGACCCTCCACCTGCCGTTTGTAGTCGACCGGAATCGCTCCCCACTGCCTGAGATAGCTGAAGGCGGGCATGGAATGGGTGTGGGTTGCACAAACCCGCACGTTTTCGGCCGGAATGCCCGTCTGCCGATTGACCCGCTGCTGGACCCGGTGCGTGAAGTCGGAGGAAACCGAGGCGATGTCGATCGAGAGCATCGCCGCCTGCTGCTGGCCCTGGCGCAGCACCAGGGCGCGGGCCGCGGTGTTCTGACGAATCCCTTGGACTCGCCGCTCGTTTCCCGGCGAGCGATGATAGCCACCCAACTCCATGCCCAAAGGAGGGGTAATATCCACGACGCCTTCACCGGCGTGAAGCTCTGCCTCCCGATGAGTGTGTGCTCGCAAACGCGACCAGCTCCCCAGGCCGGCGGCCCCGGCTGCCCCCAAAAATCGGCGACGCCCCATCCGCATCCACGAAGAATACGCCATGTTTCAGCCTCTCCAAAAAATCAGCAACCTGTTTTCTCGGGGCGGATCACTCGCACTCTGCTGACCGCAACCCAACCCAACCGCCCGTCACGCAACCAGGGCAAGAAATTCAAGCCACAAACGGGTACAATCCACTTAAAGTCCAAAGTAACCGATCTTCCAGACAGAGAGAACCATCGTGTTGTTGCGCTTACTCATTCTGTTCGTCAGTGTCCCCTTGATCGAGTTGGTGCTGCTGCTGTATTTGGCCGATCTGACCAACTGGCGGGTGCCGCTGGCCCTACTCATCATTACAGCCGTCTTGGGAGCCATGCTGGCCAAGTCCCAGGGTCTGCGAACCGTTGCCCGAATCCGCCGGGAACTCGACGCCGGCCGCCTGCCGGGCGCCGCCATGATCGACGCCCTCATGATCTTTGTCGCCGGGGCTCTGCTGCTCACCCCCGGATTGTTGACGGATGCCTTCGGTTTCACGCTGCTGATTCCCTTCTGTCGCTCGTTGTATCGAGCCTTCTTGCTCAAGCGGTTGCGCGTCCGGTTTACACGCCACCGGGTACCTGGTGGACCCGATGAACCGTCCCACGATCGAGCGGAAGTGATCGATTCCTATGTGGTTCACGAGGATGCCGCGGAGGATGGCGAGCGGCACAAGTAGCTCTCCATCCCGTTTCTTCGGTTTAAGCCGTGCTGTCGCTACAACCAATTCCCGCTTGGCACGGATTCGTGTCCAAGCCCCACGAGGGCGGTATAACAACCCCGTACCGAGTGGGCATTGCCCAGGCTGGGCATGCGAATTGCACAAGTTCGAATGGTGGGAGCGAGACCATTTCCAGGCCTGGACTGGTTACTCCAGAAGGCGTAGCCGTCACTGGTTCCACCGTATTGTGAGGAGTGAACGCCATGAATCCCGACGAAGATTGTCCCCGGTGTCACGAACGCGAGCCCGACGTGCAGCGCCCGCCGGAAACAGAATCGGCCGGAGGCGGCGACGACCAGATAGGGGCCGAGGCCACGCTGGTC
>SLMF01000250.1 GCA_007133715.1 Planctomycetaceae bacterium | reverse complement strand
TCCATGGCCCGCACCGTCCGCTGGTCGTCATTGACCCGCATGTAGAACGGTTTGATACTCCGCGGGTAGTCGGTCACGATCACTGGTGCCTGGAAGTGCCGTTCGGTCAGGTAGCGTTCGTGTTCGGACTGCAAATCATTTCCCCAGGCGACGGGGAATTCGAAGCTCACTCTGCTGTCCGCCAGGATTTGAATGGCTTCCGAATAGGTCAGCCGTGCGAACGGCCGCTGGATGATCATTTCCAGCGTGTCGAGCACGGTCTTGTTCACCCATTGTTGGAAGAACTGGAGGTCCTCGTCGCATTGCTCGCGGGCGTCGCGGCAGAGGCGTTTGAGGAACCGTTCGGCCAGATCCATATTGTCTAATAATTCGAAGAAGGCCATCTCCGGCTCGACCATCCAGAACTCGGCCAAGTGGCGAGCGGTGTTGGAGTTTTCTGCCCGGAAGGTGGGACCGAACGTGTAGACTTTGCTCAACGCGGTGGCGAACGTCTCGGCGGCCAACTGCCCGCTGACCGTCAGGTAGGAGGGTCTTTCGAAGAAATCCCGGGCATCCTCCAGCGGTTTGGCTTGGTCGGCCGCTTGCGTCGGGTCCAGGGTAGTCACCCGGAACCGTTCGCCCGCGCCCTCACAATCGCTGGCGGTGATGATCGGGGTGTGGACGTACAGGAAGCCTTCTTCTTGAAAGAAGGCGTGGATCGAGCGGCAGAGGCAATTTCGCACGCGGGCGACGGCGCCGAAGGTGTTGGTGCGTGGGCGGAGATGGGCCCAAGTCCGCAGTTTTTCGAACGAATGCCGTTTCTTTTGCAGCGGATAGGTCTCGGGATCCGCCCAGCCATGCACCTGGACTCGCGAGGCCAGCAATTCGGTGGCTTGGCCCTTGCCTTGCGAGGCCTGCAATTGGCCCTCGATCGTTACACTGCAGCCGGCGTTCAACCGTCTGACTTCGGCGGCATAGTTCGCCAGGGTCTGGTCCGCCACCACTTGGAGATTGCCCAGGCAGGAACCGTCGTTGAGTTCGAGAAAACTGAACCCACCTTTCGAGTCACGTCGGGTGCGGATCCAGCCCTGCACCCGCACGGAACGCCCCACGGCCACGGCTTGGCGAGCCGCCGCGACTTGTACTGTTTCGAATTCCATCCGCAGGTCCTCCTCGGTCGGTTCGAGTTGCCACCGGCAACCGCCTGCCAACCGCTCGGCAGTTCCCTTCGGCTTGGGAGCGGCTCAGCCACCGCCGTCGCCCAATCAGCGGGCACCGCTCAGCTGTGCCTGCCGCTTGCGAGCGATAATCTCTTCCTGAATGCTGGGCGGAACCTTGCGGTAGCCCTGCAGCTCCATCGTAAACGTCCCTTGACCTTGGGTCATGCTCCTCAGGTCGGTGGCATATCCGAAGGTATCGGCCAGCGGGACTTCGGCCACAATCCGCGAGATGCCCTCGCGGATGCCCGTACCCTGGATCAGCCCCCGGCGGCTGGTCAAATCGCCCGTGACCGGACCTTGGAACGCCTGCGGGCATTCCACCTCGACCCGCATGATCGGCTCGAGCAGAGCGGGACGCGTTTTGGGAAAAGACTCGCGAAAACAACCCTGGGCACAGATCTGAAACGCTTTGTCGCTGCTGTCCACTTCGTGGTACGAGCCGTCGACCACCACGGCCCGCAGACCGACCACCGGGTATTCGGCCACCGGCCCTTTCGCCAAGCAATCGCGAAACCCCTTCTCGATCGACGGCAGGTAGCTTTTGGGGATCCGGCCGCCCACCACCGACTCCTCGAAACAAAACGATTCCTCCGCCTCGGGCGGCAGCGGCTCCAAACGGCCGATGATGTGCGCATACTGGCCCGAACCGCCCGTCTGCTTGCGGTGCCTGTAGTTGAACTCGTACACCGTGGTCGGCGATTCGCGGTAACTGACCCGCGGCGCTCCGATCTGCACCGCCACTTTGTACTCCCGCCGAATCCGCTCGACATACACGTCCAGATGCAATTCGCCCATCCCCGCCAGAATGATCTCGCCCGTCTCCTCGTCGGTCGCGACCTGAAACGTGGGATCCTCCTTGCGAAACCGAGTCAACGCCTTGCTTAAACGCTCGGCATCCGCCCGGCTGCAGGGCTGGACCGCCACCCGAATCACGGGCTCCGGCACGTACATGCTCTCCAAAGTGCAGAACTTCGGACTGGCGGCGTAGGTATCTCCACTGGCCGAATCGACGCCCATGACGGCCACAATGTCGCCCGCCAGCGCGGCATCCATTTCTTCCCGCTTGTCCGCGTGCATCCGCACAATCCGACTGAAACGTTCCTTCCGGCCCGTCCGCTGATTGTAGTAGGTCCCCCCTTTGACAATCCGGCCCTGGTACAGCCGCATAAACGTCAGCTGGCCGTAAGGGTCGTCGACAATCTTGAACGCCATGGCCACCAGCGGTTGTTTGGGATCGGTGGACAAAGCCAGCGTGACATCTTCCGACTCCCACCCCTTGGCCACCAATTCGCGTTCTGTGGGCGCCGGCAGATAGCGGGTGATCGCGTCCAACAGCGGTTGGACCCCCTTGTTTCGAAAGGCCGACCCCAAGAATACGGGCGTCACGTCCTGGTGCTGGACCGCCGCTCGAGCCACCTCGTGAATCAGGGCCTGCGAAACCGGCTCTTCCGCCAATAACAACTCCATCAACTCGTCGCTGTACATGGCCAGCGATTCCAGCATCTGATTGCGACCGTCCTGCGCCCGATCTTCCAGCGCCGTCGGAATCGGCTCCGCCCGCACCCGCTCGCCATCGTCCCCGTCAAAGTACAGCGCCTGCATCGTGACCAGATCGATCACACCCTGGAACCGGTCGCCGGCCCCGATCGGCAGCTGCATCAAGATCGCGTCATCACCCAACTGAGTGCGCATCTCCTGCACCACTCGGAGCGGATCCGCACCCGTGCGGTCCATCTTGTTGATGAATGCCAGTCGAGGAATGTGGTAACGTTTCATCTGACGATCGACGGTGATCGATTGCGATTGCACGCCTCCCACCGCACAGAGAACCAGGACGGCACCGTCCAGGACGCGCAGACTGCGCTCGACTTCGACGGTAAAATCAACGTGTCCCGGGGTGTCGATCAAATTGATCGCGTAGTCTTTCCACTGGACGGACGTCGCGGCACTGGTGATTGTGATCCCGCGTTCACGTTCCAGTTCCATGTGGTCCATGGTCGCGCCCGATCCCGCACCGCGGACCTCCTCCATCTTGTGGATTCGGCCTGTGTAGAATAGCATCCGCTCGCTCAGCGTCGTTTTTCCGGAGTCGATATGGGCGGAGATGCCGATGTTTCTGAGTTTTTCGAGGTTCATAGGGCACGGTTCAGGGAATACAAAACCCCCGCTGAAAACGGGGATTGAAAGGTCCAGAATGGCTGTGGGGACCCGAGTCCACGGCAGGATCCAAGTCGCGGCGGTTAGCCCGCCGCGAGCGAGCGCGTTATCTTAGCGGAATTCGGGCTGTGGGAAAGGCCCGTATGCGGTAAGTTTTCCGGATTCTTCTCGAATTGTGGTGCGCCGCGCCCAGGGCGGCACGAGGAACGCAATGTCAAACTGTGCTTATTTTAAGATTCACCAGAACAAAGACGTTTGCGTGCTGAGAATGCAAGAGCTGGGCAGGGACCGCGCCGCGGTGAACGCCTTTGGCCAAGCGCTCCTGGCCTATGTTGCGGAACAGCAACCGCGGCGTTTGGTCGTGAATCTTGCCGCGGTGAAACAATTGTCCTCGCCCGCTCTGGCCAAATTGATGATGGCGGAAAAGCAGGTCAAGCGCTACGGGGGCAGTCTCCGCGTGTGTGAACTCCCCGCGGCGGTTGGCGAAGTCCTCTCGCTGGCGTGGCCCTCGCAAGCGGGGTCCGAGGCCGGACCGTTGACCGAGCCGGAGGCGGTCGAACAACTGAACAACTGGCAACCGGATTGAACCGCAGCGCTGTGGCCGGTCTCTGACCTCGCTGTGGCCGGTCTCTGACCTCGCTGTGGCGACGGCGGGAGCGGTTCCGCAAGTCTATGCTCTCCGGCATCCTGCGATGTGGGCATTGCGGCTCGATCTTGACCGGAAGCAGCCAGGGCGGGTGCAGCACGAAACGGCGTTTTCCTTACTGTAAATTCTTCAAGTCGATCACGCTCTTCTGGAAACAGGTCAGCCCGCGACGCCGGGAACTGGTGCGTGCCGAAATCGAAACGCGATTTCAGTTTTGCTTAACTGGGAACACGTTGCCCC
>SLMF01000366.1 GCA_007133715.1 Planctomycetaceae bacterium | reverse complement strand
GCATTCAACACGGTCTGCGGGGCTCCGTTGCGGTCCACGAAGGCGACCACGGAAAACGTGGTCCCCAGATCGATGCCGATCGGCGGCTGGGAACTCATGCGCGCGTCACCGATTCCCGTTCGAATTGTACCACTCGCCAACTCGCCTCCGGCAGCTCGCGTTCCCGCGACCGGGACAAGACCAAACGCACGACCAGGCTTTCCGGGCTGCCATCGCGGTCACCTTGGACCCGATATCGCAGGGCGATCGTATCGACCCGACCCTCGAACCGGCTGCGGTGGCTTTCAAAGCCCTCCGTACCGACCGGCTGGACCGTCGCCTGCGGCCCCAGTTCCAACAAGTCCACCAGCAGGTCCTCGCGGGCGAATTGTTCGAAGGCGAACCGGCTCTCCTCGTCCCGAGCGAGAAAACTGGCCACTTCGGCCGCCGAACCCCGCCGCTCGCTGGGATGCAACCGCAACTGATACGCCTCCTGTACCTGGCCCGCCAAAATCATCTGCAGCCAACGCTCGCCGAACACCTGAGACTGGCGAGCCACCAGATACTGCCGGGCCAATTGATGGCTGACACCCCACGTCAGAAAGATCAAACAGAGGACCAGGCCGATCCAGGCGGGACCCCGGCCCAGCTGGCGGCGCTCCGTGTCCCGCATCAATGAGAACAGGGCGGCTAGCGCCACCGTGCTGCCGGCCACCGGCAGCAGCCACATCAGCGGGATGAACACCGCACCGAACGACAAGACCCCCAAGACCAGGGCGGCCACGGCCAGCCAACAGATCGAACGCGGCTCCTCCCAATCCTCCTCGGCGGTCGAAGAAAAAATCGAATGTTCCGCACGATCTTCTGCGTGCATCCTATGCCCCTTCTATTTCATGACGCGTTGCAGTTCATTCAAGGAAGTCAGCCCGCGGGCGACCAGCAGGATCCCTTCTTCCTGCAATCCGCGATGGCCCTGTTCGCGGGCGATCTTCCGGAGCGTTTCCAGTTTCGGCTGCTGGACCAGCGCTCTGCGCAACGGATCGGTGACCTCCAGCAGCTCGAAGATGCCCGTGCGGCCGCGATAGAAGATCCCGTGGCAGAGCGGCCCTTCCTGCTCGCAGATCGGGCACGCGCCGGGCGGCAGTTTTTTCCGGCGTTTCTTTTCCTCTTCCTCCTCCGGCGGCGGCTGCCACTCCCGATACAGCACCTTGACACGCCCCGGAGGAATCCCCAACTTCTTCAACAGCTGGGGGGGCGGCTGGTAAGGCTGCTTGCAGGTCTCGTTCAGCGTGCGAATCAGGCGGACGCAGAGTACCGCGCGCACCGCCTGGGCAAACGCCTTGGACGAGGACTTCAGCAGCAGCACCCGCAAGAGCGCCTCGACCGCATCCTTGGCCCGCACCCCCGCAATCACCAACTTGGGCTCCCGCGAGGTCGCCAGATCACACAGCTTGTCCACCGTGGCCGCGTTGATCAGGTCCGGCAGCGTGACCACATCCGGCTGCGTCAACATCAACTTGTGCAGCAGTTGGTCGGGAGTCACGCCCGCCGCACCCTCAAACCGAGTCATGTTCACGTTTTCCACCTCGGTCTCCGGATGACGGTCATCCTCGATCCCGATGAAATCGCGGAGCAAGCGGTCAGTGGAGTTGAGCGAGACATTCCAGGTGGTGGTGAACCCGCCGCCGGGCGGTGCGGCGATCAACACGATCCCACCCTCGGCACGCATGTGTTCCCGCAAACGCTCCTGCATCGGCTCGCGCATGCCCAGTTCGGACAGATCCTTGAACACGCGGGCCTTTTTGGGTCGCAGTTCGACGATCACCCGCTCGCCCGTCTTGACGCCCTGGCTGGTCACTTCCGCCATGAATTTGGCCTTGGTGATCTCGTGCTCCGCCAGGAACTTGCCCACCTGCCGGGCCCGCCGCTCCTCCGGCTTCATGCCGCTCAGCCGCTTCAACGCGACCAGCATGGCGTCCCCCTGCTCGCGGTCGCGGGGTTCGAGACTGTGCCAGAGGCCATCGATCATCACGCGTCCGGCCACCGCATCGCGGGAGTAGTCCAGCATGATCTTTTCGCCGCGTTTGACCAGCGCGTCGTAAACCAGCTCGCGCAGCCAGGGTAACGCTTCGCCCTGGCGCGCCGCGATCTCACGCTGTTGATTCTCGGCCGAACAGCCGCTGTTCGCCTTCAACTCCAGAGGCGTATCGGATTGGGAGGCCCCACCCTTCTTGCGTTTGAAGAAAATCATGCTCAAGTCCCTGAGGATGCCTGTCGGGAGAAAACGCCACCGGAACTACAAGATACCCGGGGCCGCTGCGTCGATGCCCTTGATCGCCATCTTCAGAGCGTCCGGGTTGGGCGCCACCGCAAACGCCGTGGGACGATCGATCAATTCGGCGTCCAGTAACAACTTCAGACTGCGGGTAAAATCCTGCATGCCTTCTTCCGCACCGATGCGAATCGCGTCCGGCAGCTTATGGTCCGCGCCCTCCAGCACCAGTTTCTGCACCGTCGGATTGAAGAACATGATCTCCACCGCCGGAACCCGCGCCACACCCGGCTTGAGCGAACGCAACAGTTTTTGAGCCACCACGCCCTTCATGTTAAAGGCGATCGCGCTGCGGATCGCATTGTGCATCTCCTCCGGGAACAAGTCCAGGATCCGGCCGATCGTCGAGGAAGCGGTGGAAGCGTGAATCGTCCCATACACCAAGTGGCCCGTCTCCGCCGCATGGATCGCCGTCATGAACGTCTCTTCGTCACGCATCTCGCCCACCAGCATCACGTCCGGATCCTCCCGCACGGCATGCTTCATCCCGATCGAAAAATCCTTGACGTCCTGACCAATCTCCCGCTGATTGATCAGACACTTCTCCTCCGTGAACACGAACTCGATCGGATCCTCAAGCGTCAGGATGTGCTTGCGGTACTTGCGGTTGACGTAGTTCAGCATCGAAGCGATCGTGGTGGATTTTCCCGAGCCCGTAACCCCGGCCAGCAGCACCATCCCCTGATCGTAATTGCATAACCGTTCGACACCCTGCGGCAGGTAGAGCCCCTCGAAATCCGGGATGAAGTTATTGATTCGTCGGGCGACCAGACCGATTTTGCCCAACTGGGTCAGCATATTCACGCGGAATCGCCAGTTGACCCCGTCGACTTCACACACGTAGGCAAAGTCCGCGCCGCCTTCTTCTTCGAAAATGCCCTTCTGCCGTTCATTCAACATGGGCCAGAGCAGGCTGACCATCTCCTCGGTGTCGATCGGGGGGCGGTTCAGCGGCCGCAGTTCGCCCTTGAAACGAATCATCGGCGGACGCCCGACCTTCAAGTGCAAGTCGCTGCCCTCGTGCTTGACCAACGCACGAAACAACTTGTCCACCTCCAACTCCTGACGCTGGCCGCTCAACGCTTCGATCAGCGCCGCATGCCGCGAGTCCTTTTTCACGAGTTCCTCTTGGGGTGCTTCTGCCGCGGTTGTCATCGCTTCGCTACTCCTGCCATCGCACGGGTACACCCCGCTCGGCCAAGACCTGTTTGGTCTGGCGGATCGTGTACTCGCCAAAGTGAAAAATGCTGGCCGCTAACGCCGCGTCCGCTTTACCCACCAACAGGGCATCCGCCAGATGTTCGGGGCAACCGGCCCCCCCACTGGCGACCACAGGGATCGACACCGCGTCGCTGACGGCAGCCGTCAACTCTAAATCATAACCGTCCTTGGTCCCGTCACAGTCCATGCTGGTCAGGACAATCTCTCCGGCTCCCAGCCGTTCGACCTGCTGAGCCCAGGCCACCGCCTCCCATCCGGTGGGAATTCGACCCCCCTCGATGTGAACCTCCCACATCGATTGGCCGTCCCGCCATACTCGCTTGGGATCCATGTTCACCACAATGCACTGGCTGCCGAACCGCATCGCGGCTCGCCGGATGAATTCGGGATCGCGGCACGCGGACGAATTGATCGACACCTTGTCACTGCCTGCATTCAACAAGTCACGAATGTCCTCGATGCTGCGAATCCCCCCGCCGACGGTCAGCGGCATGAACACCTGCTCCGCCGTCCGCCGGACGACGTCGATCATGATGTCCCGCTGCTCGTGACTGGCCGTGATGTCCAAAAACACCAACTCGTCCGCCCCTTCCTGTTCGTAGCGCGCTGCGACTTGAACCGGATCGCCCGCATCCCTCAAATTAACGAAATTCGTACCTTTGACGACGCGGCCCCGGTCCACATCCAAACAGGGAATGACGCGTTTGGCAAGCAT
>SLMF01000217.1 GCA_007133715.1 Planctomycetaceae bacterium | reverse complement strand
ATTTCGGTGTGGTTGGCTTTCAGCCAACGGGGTTATTGTTCGATACCCCACCTGGGGCGTTGCCCCAGGCTACGGTGTGGTTGGCCTTCAGCCAACATACCCCACCTGGGTCGTTTCCCCAGGCTACGGTGCGGTTGGCCTTCAGCCAACAGGAGGCAATATCGAACACCAAGCACCAAGCACCAAGCACCAAGCACCGACGCACCGACGCACCGACGCACCGACGCACCGACGCACCGACGTACCGACGCACCGACCCACCGACCCACCGACCCACCGACCTACCGACCCACCGACCCACCGACCTACCGACCTACCGACCCACCGACCTACCGACCCACCGACCTACCGACCCACCGGCCACCGGATTGTGCCGATTCTGCCGCTGTTACGCGATAAACCGCGTCCCAAGAGGTTCTATTTGCGCCGGCTGTATCACTGATGACAGCCCCCACCTAAAAGATGGAACCCGGACACGCACCATGACGAAACGGGGGGTAGCGAAACTGCGAACTGATTCGGGTACTTCGCTGACGCATTGGGGCTTGAAACGGAATGCCCGTCGGCAACCCGGGTACGAACTGGCCGGTCTTTCCGGCGCCTCTCACCCGGGTCTGTCTGCGGTGCCCCCATGCGGAAAACTGACCCGCCCGGCACGTTTTCCAACGTCCGAAAGGAACTTCCATGGATGGAACGCAGGACAAAGTAACAAGACTTTTCGCATCGCGGAGCCGATGCGAAAATCACGCTTTCTCCTGCCGGTCCTGCTGCTTACGCTCGCACTGACCGGCTGTACCAGTCTTCGCAACACGGTTCCCGCCCGCGGCTTGCACCTTCCCGATGTCTACCAAGCCCCCCGCAGTTCGCAACGGCCGTTGAACTTTATGCTCCTTCGCCAGGACCGGCCGGACGCCTACGTGCTGATGCCCGGAGATGTCTTGGGCGTCTACATCGAGCGGATCTTGGGAAGTGCCACGGAAGCGCCGCCGGTGCACTACCCCGATATGGGAACCTTGCCGCCTTCGATCGGTTTCCCGATCCCCGTCCGCGAGGACGGCACCATTGCCTTACCGCTGGTGCCTCCACTGCGTGTCCAGGGCTTGACGTTGAACCAAGCCCATCAGGTCATCGAGAAGGCCTACACCATCGATCGTCAACTGTTGCCTGCGGGAACCGAACGGGTCCTGGTCTCGTTGATCCGCCCGCGAACGTACCATGTCCTGGTCGTCCGCGAGGACACGGTTGCCGGTCCCCGTTTGATGGGCAGCGAGCGGCAGGGTGAAATGATGCTGGGTCGAAGCAAGCGGGGGGAAGCCTTTTCGATCAAGTTGCCCGCTTACGAGAACGATGTTTTGGGTGCCTTGAGCCGCACCGGAGGTCTGCCGGGCGTCGATGCCAAGAACCAAGTGACGATCATCCGCGGGGGGTATCACAACGCCCGCCAGCACCCGATCTTGTCAGAATCCTTGAACGGGGTTTATGCAGCCGCCCGCCCGGCGGCGGAGTCCGAGTCGGCGGCCGCGGCATCGTCACCGAGGCGGGTCTTCGAGCCGCCCGCATACCCGGTTTTCCCCGAACACTACGCTCCCGGGCATACGGCGATCCAGCCGGTTTCCTGGGCGCGCCCGCCCTCGGCCGCCTTGGCTGGCAATGCTGGCACGACCTCCTCGACACCCACCTACTGGCCCTACCAGGAATTCCCGCACCTGCTTGACGAAAACGTCAGTCTGGCATCCGCACAATCGCCGGTCGAACTGCATAACCTGGCAGAAGCCGCCGGGCGGGCCAACATCATCACCATCCCGCTCCGCGTCGGCCCCTACGACCAACTGCCCGAACTCTCCGAGGAAGATATCGTCCTCCGGGATGGGGACGTGATCTTCGTCGAATCGCGGGATGCCGAAGTCTTCTACACCGGCGGGCTGCTGACCGGTGGCCAGCATCCGATCCCCCGCGATTACGATCTGGATGTGCTCGGGGCCATCGCCATGGCGGGCGGATCGATCTCCGCCGCCGCCGGCGGTACCGCGGGCGGGTTCAATAGCGCGGTCGGCACCATTGTGCCCCCCAGTCGCATCACCATCGTGCGGCAGTATCAGGGCCAGCAGGTTGCGATCCGGACCTCCGTTCGCGAGGCCCTGTCCGACCCGCGTGAACGGATCCTGATCCAACCCAATGATTTGGTGTTGTTGGAGTACACGCCCGGCGAGGTGTGGACGAACCTGATCATCAGCAACCTGCGGGTCACGTTCTCTTTGAACAGCCTGTGGAACTGAAACTTTGCAGCCTCACGGCAGGAACTGTTCGACGTTGTCCTGCGTGACCAGCTGAAAGGGAATAAAGACTTGTTCGTCCACGGTTTCGCCTCGCAGAATCCGCACCGCGGTCTGGACCGCGGTGCGGCCTTGGCCGGCGGCATCTTGAAAGACGGTGGCATCCAGCCGCCCTGCCTGGACCGCCTGCAAGCCGTCGGCAATCGCGTCCACACCCACGACCACGATCTGGTCTTTCAAGCCCGCACGTTCGATCGCCAGCAAGGCTCCCATCGCCATCTCGTCGTTTTGGGCAAACACGGCCTGGATCTCCCGGCCATGCGATTGGAGCCAGTTTTCCATCAGCGACATTGCTTGAGCCCGATCCCATTCGGCCGTCTGATCCGCCAGCAAGCGCAGACCGGGATGCTGGTTCAAGACCTCGCGTGCACCCGCCTCCCGCTTGATCTGTGCCGCCTGGCCCATATATCCCTGGATCATCACCAGCCCGCCTTCGCCGCCCAAACGCTGGGCGATGTACTCCATCGCCAGCTGGCCCGATTCCTCGTCGCGTGAGCCCACAAACGCGGTCGGCGTGGAACGGGTCTCCGAGTTCACGTTGACGACCGGGATCCCCGCGGCCCGCGCCCGGTCCACCGCCGGCGAACTGGCCTCGACCTCGCAGGGGTTCAAGATGATCGCATCCACGCCCTGAGCCACAAAGCTCTCCGCTTGCTGGATCTGACGCTCGGCGCTCCGCTGCGCGTCGTTGACAATCAACCGGACCCCCAGTTCTTCCGCCGCCTCACGCATCGCCCGGTCGATCATCACAATGAACTCGGACGACAGGTTCAGCAGCGACACGCCGATCACCGGCTGCCCCGCATCGGCCTGCGGGCCCCGGGAGGAAGCCGGATCGGAAGGAGCGCACCCCCACCCCATCCAGGCAATCACCAGAGTCAAACTGAGCCCCAGGATGTGTCCGCCGTATCTGCTCTTCACTTCGTCACCCACGTTAGGGCTCTCCTTCCAGAAAAAATGGAACCGACGCGGTGCCCAAGCGGCGGAACGCTTCGCTCGCTCAGGCCTTCGTCTGCTGGTCCAACCAGACCGCGCCCACAATGATCATACCCTTGACAATCTGTTGGTAGTAGGACGAGACATTCAGCAGGTCCAGGCCGTTGTTGATCACCCCGATCAGCAGGGCCCCCAACAAGGTACCGCCGACGCCGCCCACACCGCCGGAAAGACTGGTGCCGCCGATCACCACGGCCGCGATGGCGTCCAACTCGTAGCCCAAACCGGCATTGGGTTGCCCCGTGGTGATGCGTGCCGCCAGCACCACGCCCGCCAAACCTGCGAAAGCGCCACAGAGGGTGTAGACGCACAATTTGACGCGCGGGACGGAAATCCCCGCTGCTCGCGCCGCCCGCTCATTGCCACCCACCGCATACACATGCCGCCCCATCCGCGTATTGCCCAAAAACAACCCGGCTGCCAACGTCACGCCCAGCAAGATCAACACCGGGATCGGAATCCCCGCCAATTCACCTCCCATGCGGGTCAGCTCCGGGCTCATGTTCGAGACCGGGCGTCCCCCGCTGACCAGCAAAGCCAGCCCCCGCGCGATGGTCATCATTCCCAACGTCGCAATGAAGGGAGCCACCTTGCCCCACGTCACCACGATCCCGTTGACCAGCCCACACGCCGTACCGGCCACGATCCCCATCACGATCGGAACGACCACCGGATAATCACCCGGATGGGCAAACGTCGCCGCCACCACGCCGGTCAGGGCCACCAGCGAGCCCAGCGACAAGTCCACCCCACCGGTCAGCAGCACAAAGGTCACGCCCACGGCCAGGATCCCATTCAGGGAGATTTGTCGAGCCACATTGATCAGATTGCCCATGGTCAGGAAATTGGGTGTCAGCAGGCTCAGGATCAGGCAGATCCCCAGCAGGGCGATCAGGATGCTACCCCGCTGGATGGAAGGCAGCAGCAGAT
>SLMF01000579.1 GCA_007133715.1 Planctomycetaceae bacterium | reverse complement strand
TGAAATCGCCATTCGAGGTGGATTCGCCGGAGCCGTGATTCGAAAACCCGGTAATTACGGATTCTTGCCAGGTGGTCAGCGGGTCCGACACGGGCGGCATCCCCGTCGGCTGCTCGGTCATCAGGCCCAGCAGCGAAGCCAGTCCGTCGCCGCTGAGCACCACCCGCGACTCGAGGGATTCGATCGCAAGTCGGCGCCCACGCAGGGGGATACAACCCCTCCTTTGGTGGTTTTTTCGAGCACGACGCAGACCAAGAGGTTTTTTCCAGTTCATGACGCAACCCACCTGATTTAGGGATCTTCTTCCCACAGAATCGCCCCGTGACCGCAGAACCGGTGAGACAACCCACACCGGAACAAGCAACCTGGGGGATCGGCAAATCGCCGCGAGAATGACCGACCTTTCGCGTTCCGAGCGAGAACCAAACGAAAAACAGAAGCAAACTACCTCCGCTGGCCGGTCGAGCGACGGGGCTCTCCTGGACGCCGAACGGGATTCCAGGACCACGACAGGCATGGTCCCGACAACGCACGCGGCAGGCTCGCTTCACGTAAACGCCGATCCGGAGCCTGAAAGTAAACGTCACCAAACAGGTTCTTCTGAGGAACCTGCTCCCGAAGCAGCAGAGCGTGTCCCGATCTCCGTCCGAATCCGTTCCGTTCCTGATCGGTGCGCGCTTGCGCAACCCGCTTCGCCAGAACGAAGCTTAAAATAAGTCGCTTCGTCAGATTTGTCAAATTCCCCGGACGACTCCCTGGGAGTACGAAGTTGCGTTCGGTCGATGATTTGCTAAGATACACGCCTTCGAAGCGGAGTTCTTGGTGCCGGTGAACCATGCGAGGCTTCGCCGCGTAGGAGCATACCAAAACACGTCTGCCATTGCACGACAGGGGTTGCTTGATGCCGAATCGGCGGATTCAACCCACCCTCACCCGTTCTACAGTGTTGAGAATGAGCATGAGAGACAAGCAGGAAAAAACCGGCTCCGGTAGTGGTGCCGCAATGATTGAAGCCGAGGGGCTATCCAAGTTTTACGGCCCGTTTGCGGCAGTTCGCGACGTCACCTTCCGGGTATTTCAAGGCGAGCTGGTCGCTTTTTTGGGGCCGAACGGTGCGGGCAAGAGCACCACGATGAAGCTGCTGACCGGCTACATTGCCGCCTCCGAAGGAGTCTCCCGAATCGGGGGATTCGATATGGCCAAAGAGCGGCTGGCCGGCTCGGCTCGCTTGGGTTACCTTCCCGAGAACGGCCCTCTGTACCCCGATATGACCCCCCATGCGCTGCTGGAATTCTTCGCCGACGCGCGCGGCATGTCCCGCAGTTATCGCCGCGAGCGGATCGAGGCGGTGGTCGAACTCTGCATGTTGGACAGCGTGTTTCACAAACCGATCAGCAAGTTGTCCAAGGGATATCGTCAGCGGGTGGGCATGGCCCAGACGTTGCTCCATGAACCGGACGTGCTGATTTTGGACGAGCCGACGGCAGGTTTGGACCCGAACCAAGTCCGTGAAGTCCGCCGCACGATGCGTCTTCTGGGAGAGAAGCGGACGATCCTGTTGTCGACGCACATTCTGCAGGAAGTCGAGGCGATGGCCAGTCGGGTGATCATGATCAATGAGGGGGTTTTGGTCTACGACGGGCCGGTTGCGGCGTTGGCGAACGAACCGGGCGGATTAGACGGCGCGTTCCAGCGGTTGACGCAATCCGCGGCAGCCGCTTGATACGGATCTTCAAGAAACCATCAGCAAAGACCAAGCCATGTTGAATTCTTTGTTCTCGCTGTTGTTGCGTGATATCATCTTTTTGGCCGTGTTGGCGGCCATTGTGACCCCGATCTGTCTAGCGAAGACAGCCACGTTTGCCGTACTGAAGCGTAACTTCGTGGGGTACTTCAGTAACCCCACGGGGTATGTGTTTCTCTGCTTGTTTGTGTGGTTGACGTCGTTTGCCGCGTTCTGGCCGCACGAGTTCTTCAATGCGAACTTGGCGAATTTGAATCAACTGAATCGCTATCTGCCGTACATCATGCTGATTTTTGTGCCCGCGATCACGATGAGCATCTGGGCGGAAGAGCGGCGTCAGGGTACGGACGAGTTGTTATTGACGCTGCCGGCGGGCGACTTCGACATTGTGGTGGGAAAATACCTGGCCGCCGCCGCGATTTTCACCACGTCGTTGTTGTTTTCGCAAGTGTGCAATTTTACCGTGCTGGTCTCGCTGACCTTGGGCGATCTGGATACGGGCTTGTTTTTTGCCACGTATTTGGGGTATTGGCTGGTCGGCATGGCCATGCTTTCCGTCGGGATGGTGGCTTCATTCCTCACCAGCAACCTGACGGTCGGGTTCATCTTGGGAGCGATTTTCAACGCTCCGTTGGCTTTTGCCGCTCAAGCCGATTTGATCATCCCGTCGCCGACTTTGGCTCGGTTGATCGCGGGTTGGAGCATCACGGCTCAGTTCGACGATTTTGGCCGTGGCGTCGTCAGCCTGTCCTCGATCGCCTATTTCGCCATGATCGTGGTCGTCGGGCTGTATCTGAGCATGATTTTGATCGGTTCCCGGCACTGGTCGGGAGGTCGCGATGGCACCCCGATGCTGGGTCACTATCTGACCCGAACGCTGGCCTTGGTGGCGATCGCGTTGGGGATCACCTACGTGTCCGCGCACAATGAGGTGTTGAGCAACGTCCGGCAAGATATGACCAGCGGTCGCGTCAGTTCGCTGTCGCCCACCACGCGGCGGTTGATTCGCGAGCTGGATGCCCAACACACGGTGAACATCGAGGCGTTCATCAGTGCTCAGGTTCCGGAGATCTATGCCCAGACCAAAGCCGACTTGCTGTCCATGCTGAAGGAGTTCCGCGTGCTGGCGGGCCCGGATCGGATCCATGTCCAGATTCACATTTTGGACGAGGCTCAGGAGGCTGCGATCGAAATTGCGTCGTTGGCCGAACAGCGGTATGGCATTCAGGCCCAGCCGGTACGAACTCGGACACGGGGCACGATTCGCGACGACGAGATCTTTCTGGCGGCCGCTTTCACGTGTGGATTGGAACGCGTGATCGTGCCGTTTTTCGATTACGGCATACCGGTCGAATACGAATTGACCCGTTCGATTTGCACGGTGGCGCAAGCCGAGCGGAAGCGAGTGGGGATTGTGCGGACGCAGGCACAGATGTTCGGGGGGTTCTCGTTTGCTGGCGGTCAGCCGCGGCAGTTGCCCCGTCAGGCGATTGTCGAAGAGCTGGAGAAGCAATACGACGTGCGGGAAATCAATGCGAGCAATCCCATCGAATTGGGTATACATGATGTGATGGTGGTCGTACAACCGTCGTCGCTCAGTCCCGAGGAATTCGACCATGTCTTGGAAGCGATTCGGCAGGGTCAGCCGACGGCCGTGTTCGAGGATCCGCGTCCGGAATTCATGGGGATGGTTCCTGCGACGGGTGAACCGTTGCAGAGTCCCGGGGGCATGTTTGGCGGGGGTCAGGGTCCCCAGCCCAAGGGCAACATGCGTGAGATGTGGGATCTGCTGGGATTGGAGGTTCCGGGGCAGACAGGGATGATGGGGTTGTTCGAGCCGGATCTGGTTTGGCAGCAGTACAATCCTTATCAGAAGCTGCAGATCCAGGGCATACCGGACGAGTGGGTCTTCTGCCGTGAGGAAGCGCCGGGGGGTGAGAACTCGATCAATCCGGATTCGCCCATCACGGCCGGTTTGGAAGAGATCTTCTTTCCCATTCCGGGTGTAATTCGTGCGGCGCGGGACAGTGATTTGAGGTTCACCCCGCTGGTGCGGACCGGCGAGCGTGCGGGTACGATCAGTTATCGCGACTTTATGGAAAACCGGGGCAATTTGCGGATGCTGCAGAGTGCCCGGGGGCGTCCCGAGGGTCCTCAGGTGGTCGCGGCCCGGATTTCCGGAACCCTGGCCGGCGAAGCGACGGTCGCGGCGGATGCCGGTTCGGATCGCGACACAAATCCGGCTTCGCCTGACGAGGCGGAGGGCGAGACGGAAGACGAAGCGGCGGACGCCCCGGTGGTGGAGGATGAGGCTCGGGCCGGACCGCGTCCGATCGACGTGGTGTATGTGGCCGATATCGATTTGATGATGTCCGCTTTTGTCCGGATCCGGGCTCGTCCGGATGAGGACGATGAGATCAACTGGAATTTCGAGAACGTGAATTTCCTGCTGAACATTGTCGACGTGTTGTCGGGGGACGATCGGTACATCGAGATTCGGCGTCGGCGGCCGTTGCACAGCACGTTGCGGATG
>SLMF01000203.1 GCA_007133715.1 Planctomycetaceae bacterium | reverse complement strand
AAGTTCGCGGCGTCCGGCACGGTCTCGCTGGAAACTCGAACGGGAAAACTCCCGCATACCCACCCGTCAAGCAGGGCAACGATCAGCACTGCCGAAGGAATGCCTGCCCAAAATAGAGACGCAGGAGGCGGGAAACCCACCACCGCTCCGACCGGAAATGCTCCCAGTACGCCCAATATGGCACCCAGCCAGATCCAACCTCGCGATGACGATTCCTCTATACCGGCGCGCCACGCCTCTTCCTGCCGACCGTGCGAAGCGGGGAACGATCCAGAAATCCAAACACTGCGAGCCACGAGTACCAAAAATGCCACCAGTGCCAACAGCGCGGGCGTTCCCGCGTTGGACCACACCTCTACCAAAAAATTGTGCGGATCCGCAATCGTTTCACTGGCCTGGGGAAGCTTGTAAAATGCATAATACTGCTGGAAGTTGCCCGGGCCACACCCAAACCAGGGGTGTTCCGCAATCAGCGACCAGGATGCCTGCCAGTACTCGAAACGATAAAGCAGTGATTTGGGAGCTTCGCTCACCGTGAGCCAATCAAAGGCGCCCGCAGCCCAAGCTGCACCCACCAACGCCGTGACGATCAGTCCGGTCCCCAACAGCAAACGCCGATCAAGGCCCCGACCGATCCGTCGTAGAACCGTCACAGCCGCTCCCCCACAAAGAACCGCAAGCAACGCGCTGCGACTGGTGGTCAACAGAAGACAGAAACTGATTGCACCCCCCGCAATTAGTAACCCGAGCATCACGGGGGACCGCCACGACACGGGATGAATCCCGCCTGCCCGTCTGACCTGCCACCCAATCCCCAAGGCCACAATCAACCAGGGGGCTAGAAATCCGGCCAGAGAATTGGTCAAAGCAAAGGTGGCGATCGGGGGGCTGCTGTGCAGACGGTCCTCGAATAGCCTCCGTTCCGCGGTGCCTGCAATGGCCTGCACACCCGCTTCCTGCAATACTCGCTCCGGCTCGACTGCGTAACGGGCTCGTAGTCGCGGCATACTGTAAAAATACTCATGGAACGATACCGCGGATAACAGCGTGGCAACGGCCAACAGCACCACAGCGAGGGCTCGTCGGTCCACCGCCCGCCGAAAAATCTGCCTCGCCAAAAAATATACGGCCCCGAAACCGATCCATTGCCAGACCGCGTTGATCGTCGCCCGCGGATTGCCCTGCTCCGCCATCACCAGACCACTGACCACGTAGGCTGCAACCAGTGCCAATAGGGCTGCATCTGCCCACTGCCACCAAAAGCTCGGTTGGTTCAGCAATAACCGCGCATTCCAAGCGATGGCTGCTAACGCGACTCCCGCCATGATGAGGAGACTGCCGGTACCCAGCTCTGCAGACCCCTCGCTGGGGATGAGCGGAGTGAGTACCAGAAGCATGGTCAGGGCGGCGAGACCGACAGATCGCGCCCGTTCCCTTCCCCTGGCTCCGAATAATAACGCCTCCTCTCGCTGCCTTGTGCCCCGCGCGGCGGCTCCCGCCACGCAAAGAAAAGATGGGCGGGAACGCGTGGCAGATCGTCTAACAGCAGAGCGACGGTTGACCATACGTCAGCAGGTCCTTGATGTCGAAAGGTACGTCGGGTTCGAAGCTTCACATGGTGAATGGGGGGGAACGGTAATCGGCTACCATGCGATGGGCACTGGCGGCCTGCATGCGAGATCGGCCCTCCTCCGGTTCGCTCTATTCTAACGCGCCGTTGCGACAGGTCGATTTCCTCTCCACACACCCCCCAACCGGCAATATCGCTCGCCGCCTCCCAAGCTGAATCCCCGACCGGTTTGGTGTAAACGGAGGGCTTCCCGCTTGAAAAGAAAGGATCGAAGTATGAGCCGACGTTCTTTCCGCACCGCGCTGTGCCTCCTGCTGCTCTGCACAACGGCCGACCGCCTGGCACGCGGCCAAGTAGTTCGAATGGAGGTCCTACAGCAAATGACCTTCGCGGACGGACACGCGCTTGGGCATGCCGGTCCCTACGAAATCGTCCGCGGCCGAATGCAGCTGGCGGTCGATCCCGATGCGGAGGCCAATGCCATCATCCGTGATCTCCAACGGGCCCCGCAGAACGAGCAGGGTAAGGTGGATGCCTGGACCGATTTCTTCCTGCTCAAACCGGTTGACCCCTCGCGAGGTAATCGATGACGGTACCCTGGTCGATCTGGAGACGTTCCACGACTTGTTCCCGCAAATTCCGGGCGTCAATCTGCCCACGGGGTACTACCAACCGCCACGACTGGATTTCGGCCCCCGGTTCTTCACCGAGGGAATCGCGGAAATCCTGCCCCCACACACCGGTGAACCCTACCGCACGCTGGTACCCGCGGTCGATGAGGATGGCAACGAAATCGCCGGCATCCGCTTGCCGGATATCGAGGTGCCGCTGGGCACCTACACCGGTTGGAATCTCCGCGCCCCGGAATTCGGGGCTCCCGACATGCTGTCCCCCCTGGACGGCATGTACCTGCCCTTCCCCGCGACCGCCGCAGAACGTGAGGAACGCGACGATCCGCGCACAGCCGTAAACCAGCGTTATCCGAAACGCGAACGGTACTTGGCCCGGTTCCTAAAGGCGACCTTGACTCTCCAGGAAAAATGCCACAAGACGCCTTGACCTTGCTGCAAACGGCCGTGGCTCGCGAGGTTGCGAACTGAACCGATTACTCGCCACCAGCCCGCGGAGGCCAAAGCAGGTGCAGGCGATCCTCCGACTCCACCCCGGGAATCCGACGCAGTGCCTGCTCATATCGCGGCTCGTGATACACGCGGGCCGCTCGACGAAGCAACGGTACTAGGCTCGTCGGGGCGATACCCCCCAGCTGCTCGTGCTCCCATTCCTGATCGCCCAGAGCGTAAGGGATTAGCCATTCTAACGCCCGCCGAATGCCTCGACCGTCGTCGGTTTCGAAATGCCATAAATCCACCTCGACCCGCTCACCCAAAGTGGCCAATTCGAACATGCCGCGAAGATTCATCGTGCTGTAGCTGTACGAACGGGTCCGCGACAACTCCTGCGGCTGACGCCCGTCAGGCTGAATGTGCGCGGCAATCCGACGCGCCGCCGAATGTTCCAATACTGCCCGAGCTAACGCCTCTTCCCCAACAAATAAGGCAAATGCGGCGACCTGGACGTCGTACCACGTCCCGTGATTGTTGCGAGTCCGCGCTTCGTCGCGACCATGCTGGCTCTCCAATAACCATCCCAGATAATCTTTGAACCAATCTTCCAGACCCCGCTGGTCCTCCGCCGTCCATGCGTCCGATCCGGCAAGCAAACCGACCGAATCCATCAGCGTGTGTGCCAGTTGGGCGGTGTCGATGATGCCGATCCCCCGCCCTTCCGTCCGACCCGGTATCGCTTGACCATACTGCAAATGGGGATTCATCCGCGTGGCTTCCGCCAAAAACCAAGTGCGAATCAAATGGGCGGCATGCTCGGCATAAGGTTCATGGCCGGTAAAATAGTACGCCAGAGACAACGTCCCCACCGCCGAATTCATGTCGCTCATCGGCCGCGAGTCATACTGGTCCCGCTCCGGATTCACCCGACCATCCCGACGAATGTAAGGCAAACCGTCCGGTCGATCAGGGTCCGGCCACCAAAAGGGCCCCACACTCATGTAGTCGTGCTTGTCACCACTGGGAGGCAGGAAGTCTTTGGCCACCACCGAAAACGGACCGGCTTCCAATGCCCGCTCAGCATCCCGGCGCAAGGCCGCCAAGGCGGGGGCCAAGGCCGCGTCGCCCGCTTGCACGCGACGTCGTGTCTCGGCAAGTGTCGTCGCGTCCAAGAGGAACACGCGAGCCAACACGCCCGCTTCTCCGGCCGCCGTTCCCGCGTGGCTCGCCAACGCCGGCAACGCGGCTGCTGAAAACAGCACGCTCAGGGCCAGCAACCATCGACTTCCCAAGCCTCGCTTCCCCTCGGCTCCCCAGACTCGCAGCCAACTCGAATCCCAAATCGTGTTCATCTTCAATGTCTCCTCCTCCACTCCAATCTGCAGTTGTTCGTTCGCCGCGTAAGAACGTACTTGCCATGGCTTGAGCATCACCTCGCCCGGAACCAAACCCCAAATCAAACCTCCCCAAAAATAAGCACCAAGCAACCCGCATCATAAGCAATCCCCCAGTAAGCCACAAACAATTCAAAGAATTCAAAGGACAGGCATGAAACACCGACAGGCCTCGGTAATCCGACGCGCGCGATTTGTGGGCGCCCTTAAACCCGTCTCATAAAAAGAAACCCCCAATCGAGTACAACACTT
>SLMF01000292.1 GCA_007133715.1 Planctomycetaceae bacterium | reverse complement strand
CAAGGAAAGCGTTTTCATTCCAGAATGGGTAAGACGAGACGGCGGAACGTAGCTGCCCATTTTCCCAGCAGGGAAAGGGAGAGAGCGGGGCGAAGCAACGGCACCGCAAAGCCCCCTTTTTTGGGTCAGCATCTTGGAAAAACCCGGCGAATCGGCTATGTACCCTAACGAGTTGGGCTCGCCAAATTGGCGCTGGGTTGGGATAAATGAAACTCGCGGAGCTGGAGCTCGAACCGGGATGGTTGCGACCGCCCTCCTGAGGAGTGATCGAACATGCACATCGTATCGGCAACCGCACTGGCGGCTTGCCTGGTGGCCGCGACCATTACGGCGTCTGCCCAGGAAGACAGCCCCTTCACAAATCACGGCGTGGCGGCGGATGTCTCCCGCCACCACGGTGCGGCGGCGACCGTGGATGAGGATGGTAACCGCGTCCTGCTGGTGGCGATCCGGGGACTCCCAGCAGCTGCCAGGGATAACGCTTGGTTTCGTTGGCCGAGGTCGTCTTTCATCGATGGTCGACCCTTGTTGCACTTGGGAGCTTAGTGAAACGGTCCCAGTTGGAAGGGGATTGACACGCCTGATCTCGATTGCTTAGCTTGAAGTGACTCCGCTGTGGTGGGGTGCTTTCGTGTGTCCGAGACGTATGTATAGCTATTTCGAAGGAGGTCTTCGAATGAACGACCGACAGAAGAACCGCCGCGAGTTTCTGGAGACGCTGGGTGCTGCGGGTGCCGCGTCGGCCTGGATGGGGTCCGGCACGGCCGCGGGAGGCTTGATGGCCGAGACGCCGGAGCAGCTGGCGATCGACGGCGGCACACCGGTGCGGTCGCGGGGGCTGGGTTCCGGGCCGTACGGCCCGCAGTTTTATGACGAAGTCGAAGAGCAGGAGTTGCTGGACGTACTGCGGTCGCGTTCGCCTTTCCGCCGCGCCGGTGGCAAGGTGGCGCAGTTCGAGCAGGAATACGCCGAACACATTGGGGCCAAGTTCGCGTTGGGCGTGACCTCGGGCACAACCGCTTTGTTTGCGGCCATGGCAGCGTTGGAGATCGGGCCGGGCGACGAAGTGATCCTGCCCGCTTGGAACTGGTACGCCGATTACGACGTAATCGTTCTCAGCGGGGCGCTGCCCGTCTTTGCCGAGATCGACGATTCGTTCAACCTTGACCCGGCCGACATCGAGCGGCATGTGACGCCGCGGACCAAGGCGATCATCGCGGCTCACCTGGAAGGCTGCCCGTGCGACATGGACCCGATTCTGGCGATCGCGCGGAAGCACGATCTCCGCGTGGTGGAAGATTGCGCCCAGTGCGCCGGCGGTCGGTACAAGGGCAAGTACGTCGGCGCGATCGGCGACATCGGCATCAACAGCTTCCAGCTCAGCAAGACCATCACCTCGGGCGAAGGCGGGGCGGTCACGACCAACGATCCGGTGCTCTTCGAGCGTGCGTTCCGGTTCCACGACGTCGGTACGGTCAGCCGCGCCTGGAACGAAGCGGTGGGCAGCGGCGTGCTGGCAGGTTTCGCCGCCTGCAACTTCCGCATGAACGAATTCACCGCGGCCGTGCTCCGCGGCCAGCTCCGCAAGCTGGAAACCATTTGCGGCGCGCTGCGGGCTCATGCCAATAAGGTCCGCGAGGGGATCGCCGACCTGCCGGGTCTGAAGCTCCGCAAGTCGGGCGACATCGAAGGCGATCTGGGCATGCGAGTCTTCCTGGACATGGGCAGTCGCGAGCGGCGGGACCATTTCCTGCGAGCCGTGCGAGCCGAGGGACTTTCGGCCGCCGGGCCAGCCGGCTCGGTCATCTTGCCCGTCTCCAGCCGCATCGCCAACAAGGCCACCCTCCACCCCGCTTGGCCCTCCTTTACCACACCCGAAGGTCAAGCGATCCAGTACGGCGCAGAGTGCTGTCCCCGGACCATCGATATCCTCAACCGCCACGGCGGTGTGACCATCGGTCCGCGGTACAGCGAGGAGGACGTGGCCGACGTGATCAAGATCCTTCGCAAGGTGTACCTGGCCATGACCCCCTCGAATTGACTGTCCAACTGCGGCCGATCATCCCACCGCAACAGCGCAGAAATGCTGTCCGGCTGGCCGCACGGCATGCCGCACGGCCGATTGTCAGCGGTCGGAACCGTCCGATCAGCCGGGTCTCAAACCGCGAACCGATTCAGCTCTGATTGACACAATGTGTCAAATGTTATATGGTTTCAATTTATGGAACCGGAACACCTCGCGCGGATCGCAGAACTGGAACAGAAGTGCCGGCAACGTGGCATCTACTTGACGATCCACCGCCGAATGCTGCTGGAAGTCCTGCTGCGCCGCGACGATCATCCGACTGCCGACCAGATTTGGGACGCGGTACGCCAAACCCACCCCGAGTTTTCACGTCGCAGCGTGTACCGGGTGTTGGACAAACTGGCCGAGTTGAGCTTGATCCGTCGCGTCCATCATCCGGGGGCGGCCGTACGTTATGATGCCAAAATCCAGCGGCACCATCATCTGGTCTGCGTACATTGCAACCGGATCACCGACTTCGAGAGCGCACGTCTGGACAGGATCGGGTTGCCGGAGGGTACCCCCCGGGGATACGAGATCAGCGATTTTTCGGTTCAATTGATCGGCGTGTGTCCCGCCTGCCGCGAGTTGCGGCAGCCGGATACGTCGAGCCCCACCTCAAACAGCGAAGGAGAAACCAAGTCATGACGGACGCCAATCGCCTGACCACCAATGCCGGGGCCCCGGTACCGGACAACCAGAACGTGTTGACCGCCGGGCCCCGCGGTCCCATGCTGCTGCAGGACGTGTGGTATCTGGAGAAACTGGCCCATTTTGACCGGGAGGTGATTCCCGAGCGGCGGATGCACGCCAAGGGTTCGGGTGCTTACGGGACGTTTACGGTCACGCACGATGTGACGCGTTATACCAAGGCCAAGCTCTTTTCCGAGGTGGGCAAGCAGACCGAGTTGTTCACGCGGTTTTCCACCGTGGCGGGCGAGCGGGGAGCGGCCGATGCCGAACGCGACATCCGGGGCTTTGCGGTCAAATTCTACACCGAAGAAGGCAATTGGGACTTGGTGGGCAACAACACGCCCGTGTTCTTTCTCCGCGATCCGCTGAAGTTCCCGGATCTGAACCACGCGGTCAAACGCGATCCGCGGACGAACCTCCGCAGCGCCACGATCAACTGGGATTTCTGGACGGCGTTGCCCGAGGCACTCCACCAGGTGACCATCGTGATGAGCGATCGGGGGATCCCGGCGACTTACCGGCATATGCACGGTTTTGGCAGCCACACGTTCAGTCTGATCAACGCGGAGAACGAGCGGTTCTGGGTCAAATTCCATCTCCGCACCCAGCAGGGGATCCGCAATCTGACGGACGAGGAGGCGGAGGCGGTGATCGGCAAGGATCGCGAGAGCCACCAGCGGGATCTGTACGAGAGCATCGAGCGGGGCGAGTTTCCTCGCTGGACGCTGCACCTCCAGATCATGCCGGAGAAGGAGGCGGCGACCTGTCCTTACAATCCGTTCGATTTGACCAAGGTCTGGTTCTTCCAGGATTATCCGTTGATCGAAGTGGGCGTGTTGGAATTGAATCGGAACCCGGAGAACTATTTTGCGGAGGTCGAGCAAGCGGCGTTCAATCCGGCCAGTGTTGTACCGGGCATCGGTTTTTCGCCGGACAAGATGCTGCAGGGGCGGTTGTTCTCGTACGGAGACGCCCAGCGTTATCGTTTGGGCGTGAATCATCATCTGATCCCGGTCAACGCGGCTCGCTGCCCCTTTCACAGCTATCACCGGGACGGGGCGATGCGGGTCGACGGCAACTACGGCAGCACGCTGGGTTATCAGCCGAACCGCGAGGGTCAATGGGCGGAGCAGCCGGAACATGCCGAACCGCCGCTGGCGTTGGAGGGAGCCGCGGACCACTGGGATCACCGGGAGGATGACGACTACTTCAGTCAACCGGGTCGGCTGTTTCGGGGGATGAGTCCGGAGCAGCAGGCGGTCTTATTTGCCAATACCGCGCGGGCGATGGAAGACGCCCCAGGCGAGATCAAGCTGCGGCACATCGGCCATTGCCTGAAAGCCGATCCGGCCTATGGTCAAGGCGTCGCCGAGGCTTTGGGCATTCCGCTGAGCGAAGTCGCCCAATAGCGCACCCGCGTCCGCCCCGGGTACCCGCGGAGAAGCGGGTACCCGGCGGGCGCCTTACGCCGAAGGCGTTGCAGAACATAGCCCAGGGTCGCGACAGCGCACCCTGGGTTGACT
>SLMF01000566.1 GCA_007133715.1 Planctomycetaceae bacterium | reverse complement strand
CCGGTTTCATGCCGAAGTTTTCCCTGAGTTATGTGGACCGAAACGGGTTGCGACGAGCCGTCCGGGCACACCGGCAACCACCGAATAGGGTGCAACATCCGCAGTGACCACCGCACCCGCTGCGATCACGCTACCACGACCGATATGTACACCATCGATTACGATAACTCCCGCCCCGAGCCAGCAGTCATCCTCGATGACGACGCCGATCCGCGGTACAGGCTGGGACGCGATGGGTGTGTCGGTACGCCCGCGAGTCGTGTATCGACCACCCCCGACGTAACACATCGCCGCAAGCATGGTATCGGCACCGATCCTGAGTTCTGTAGAGGCGTACAGAATGCATCCGGCGCCAATATTGACCCGTGGGCCGATGGTTAGCAGTCCGTCCTTTCCGGATACGACGCAGCCACGGCTGATCAATGTGCCCGCACCGATACTGAATTCGCCCTGCTCGCAACCCTGGGCATCGAGTTGGCAGTGGTCGTCGACGACCACGGCGTCGCCAATGTCCATCTTGCTGGTGTGCCGCAGAGCAATGTTCCGCCCCCAGACGACCCCGCGCCCGACCGAGCGGAAGAGCTTGCGCCAGAGCAGTCGGCGCAACGCCAACCCCAGCGCACCGGGCGTGCCTGATAGCCAACAGCCCACCAGTTCGTGCTGCAGGAGTCGTGGCCACGATCGCGCCCCGATCACCAAATCCATGTACGCGCCGATGGCACTCCCACCGGCCGTGCTGGCGGCCCGGGCGGCGGCGACACGGTCATCACCGGTTCCTTTCATCGCTGTGCCCTGGCGGGAAAGCCCTCGGAGGTGCGGTTGCCCAAGCGCGCACCAAAATACCGACCGTGCGGCGTGAAGAATTCCCAAAGCTTAACAGGTGCTGAAAGCGGTCGCATTAGTTTGCACTTTTTGGCGGAAGATTAGTCTTTAGTCAACCAGTGACCATGACTAATAACCACTAGGGGTCGAGTATCCTCGAGGGTTACTGACCACCTACGGAATCCTCTTTGTTCATTGGATCGTGGTGCCAAGCAGTCACCGCTTGGCCAGCGAGCCGACGCGGCGTGCGGATAGCAGCTTCGAGCGTATCCAGCCCCCGGTATTCCTGCCAGCCGTCCGTGGTGACGTGGCGCCCGGTTCGATTTGATCTAAGACGAAGCGGTGGACGGAGGGCGAAGACGCATTCGCCAGCGGGCCGCCCCCGCGAATTACACCAGGCGGACCTGGCTGCATTCTGTTTTTCAGCCACAATGCTGCGTGGGACAATGCTTGACATTGGGGGTAGAAATTGCCTTATACCCCTTAACTCTGCGGAGGTGTGCCTTGAGGATTAGCACTTACTTCAATCGCGTAGCCTACTCGTTGCGATCCCCCCTCATCGATGTCGGCAGCCCTGAAGAGGTTGTTCTAGTGGCTGGAATGGGGCGCAGCGGGACGACTTGGGCCGCCAATGTCATCAACCATGATCACACCCATCGCGTGATGTTTGAGCCATTCTTCCCGGCCCGAGTGAAAGATGCGCGTGGCTTTCAGTACATACAGTATCTGCACCCGCTCAGCCGCAATGCGATGCTCGCCGCGAAAGCACGAAGGATTCTGTCCGGAAAAGCGCGCAATGCTTGGATCGACCAGGCGAATACAGGGTATTTTTATCGGCGAAGAATCGTGAAAGACATTCGCTGCAACCTGATGCTCGGTTGGCTTCAGATGATAGCCGGCGCACCACCTCTGGTACTCGTTGTGCGTCACCCACTGCAAGTCGCGTTATCGTGGGCGAAATTAGGTTGGGGGAGAGAAGCTCTGGGCAACAAGACCGACTTTGACCACATTGTGGGGCAAAAACAGCTACTGGTCGATTACCCGGTGATCGCCGAGACGCTCAAGTCGATCGACCGCGGCAGTCTTCTGGAAGTGCTGGTCTTTCAGTGGGCCGTTTTCCATCTGGTACCCTCTCGGCAGCTCACACCGGGAACCGCATACATCCTGTACTATGAGTCCTTGCTTGCTGAAAAAGATAACGAAGCCGAGAAATTGTTCCGTCACCTTGGTCGGCCTTTCGACCCCGAACTGATCCATAGAGCCCTGTCAAAACCGGCAAGCACCAATTTTCAGAATCGAGATCCCCGCCGGGATCGGGCGCGTCTTCTGGGTAGTTGGGCAGAGGAGATTCCGCAACGGGATAAAAAGAGGGCAGGCGATATCCTCAAGATGTTCGGCCTTGATGGGATTTACGATTCGAAGGGATATCCGACAGGCGAGCCGTTTTTGAAGCATGATTCAAGCGCGAGCCTTTATTGAGGCGTAAGTCAAGAAGGTCGTGCTGTCCGGGGATCCATCCTGCTTGCGGCATAGGGCAATCAGGTGCCAACCCGTGGCCCTGAACCAGGCGGGCTTCGAGGCCTGAGGCGGCGAGATACGTCGCGGCCATGGACAGCGGGACGCGGGAAAGATCGACCGCGACCGTCACGCGCTTCCGCCCGTGCGAATCGAACCAGGTCCAGACGGGATCCGCAGCCCATATCCAATACGTCTCGGTCACGCCAGCGGTCGAAGTCGACGAGTCTGGGCAGATATTCCAGGCGACCGTAGCGATAGGCGTCCATTGCCGCATAGAATCCTGGCGTGCTCGCCGGGTCGTCCGGTAACACGGGGTCATGGATCCGGGTGTCGCAGTAGGCACGCATTTCTCTGTTTGTGGGCCGGTGTGCGCTCGGTCGCGAAGGGACATGCTAGGTTCTTTCTTCGTTTGCGGGACCCGTGTACATTGGGTCGCGAAGGGACAGGCGGCATTCTGTCCATCGCCACGGTAGATCACCATTGGCCGGCGTTGAGCGTCCCCCCCGGGGTATACCCCAAGCAACTTTCTTTCGTCCACAGGTTCCGGGATGTCAAATACGATGTGTTTCTCTGGATCTGGCCCCGCAGTGCCCTCTTTGAGATCGGGAAGCCGATGAGCGGGCTGAGGGCAGGTTATAGGTCTATGCGTAATTGGCTGATCCGCTCCTCCCGGCGGCCGGCCCTCGGTCACGTTCAGCTTGGCGATCTTCATCGGCGGACCCCAATCAGCCGCGACTGGGGCTTCGACCGAGGCCGGCCGATCGATCGTCTCTACATCGAGCGGTTCATTGGGGCACACTCGGGAGATATCCGCGGTAATGTCTTGGAAGTGTCGAACAATGACTACACGAGTCGCTTTGGCGGCGCCAAGGTCATGCGCGGCGATGTACTGCATTATGACGATGGCAACCCTCGAGCCACCGTAATCGCGGACCTGGCGGTTCCAAATCCCGGTCTGGAAAGACGCTTCGACTGCATCATCTGCACCCAGACGCTGCAATTCATCTATGACTTCCGCAGCGCGGTCACCCAGCTGCATCTTTGGTTGAAACCGGGTGGGGTCGCCCTCGTAACCGTCCCCTGCATCAGCCAGATCAGTCGGGAGGACATGAAGCAGACGGGGGACTACTGGCGGTTCACGAGCGTCGCCGTGCGCAGGTTGTTTGCCGAGGAGTTCGGGGAGGGCGTTGCTGAGGTCGAGGCGCTGGGAAATATCCTGGCGGCAGTTGCCTTCCTTCACGGGATCGCGGCAGAGGAATTTGGCGAAGCCGATCTGTTCGAAGCAGACCCCCAATTCCAAATGCTCATAACCGTGCGAGCGGTGAGGCAAGAGGGTTCGTGATGCGTTACCCGGGCCGAAAGGTATTGCGCCGTGTGCTTCGGCCATTTGAGCGAACGTTTTTCCCAGGCGCCATTGTGCTTGGTTACCACAGCGTGGCGGAGAATTCCTGGGATCCCCTGAGTTTGCAGGTTACGCCGCAGAATTTCACAGAGCAACTGGCCGAACTGCGGCGCCTGCGAAGAGTGGTCAGCCTGGGGAAACTGATGGAGCACAGAGCCGCGGGTGACCCGCTCGATCAGTTTGCCGTTTTGACTTTTGACGATGGCTACAGCGACTTTGCCGAAACCGTCGTGCCGATCGCGGAAAAGGCTAGTGTTCCGGTCACCGTGTTCGTTACCAGCGGTTGTACCGGACGCCAATTCTGGTGGGAGGATATGACCGCTCTGCTGGCGCCTGGACCTCAGGGGTCCACGAGCCTTTGCCTTCGATTGGGTCCTTCTGAGAAGCTGATCTTCGGCCATCTGGATCGGCCAGAAGTTAGGGCCGCAGCTGTCGATGCCCTCGGTTCACGGTTATCCTGTGCCGACCGACGGACGGTGCATGCCGTCCTGGAGCAGTTGCATACATGGGCCGGTGCCCATTTCAAACTTGCGTCTGCAGGGGTT
>SLMF01000136.1 GCA_007133715.1 Planctomycetaceae bacterium | reverse complement strand
CGGATTTTGGATGTGACGGGGGTTCCCCAGCGCGCGGGGCGGCCGACTGAGGGACTCGAACACCTGGAGAGAATCTTGCGCGAGGCGGCCGGCGCCTCGGAGGTGGTCCTGCTGGTGCCGCCGATCGAGGCGCCCGCCAGCCCCAGCCAGGGCCGCCCTTGGGCGGAGTTGCTGAAGAAGTCGGTTTGCGGCGGCGCGGTGCAGTGGGTCTGCCAGACGATGCCGACGGCTTACGAGCGTTGGATCAAGCGGGATTACGACTGGAAGAAGGTTGCCCGAGTGATGTGGATCGAAGACCGGGATACGGGAGAGATACCGTGGGAGCTGTGAAGCGAACGAAGGGGGTCGGAAAGGCAAAGGACAGAAAAATTCTATGACAAAAAAATCGGATGCGACCATGTTCGCAAGGAGTATTTTTCTGTCATCAACAAATAGAAGCCGGGAATCATGTTTACCGACAAAGCACAGGCTGTGATCGATCTGGCGAAGGATTATGCGTACTCTGCCGGCTCGGCCGTATTGGACGTTGCGGCGGTCGTGGCGGCCCTGGCCCGGCAACCGGAGGCCGGCGTGTTGTTGGCCGAATGTTTCCACGTGACGCCGGATCAGGTTAATCAGGCGTGGCCGGAAGGGACCGAGCCGGCCGCGTGTCCGGGCAAGCTGCCGTTGGCCGAGCCGGTCCGGGCGCTGCTGGGTTCGGCCAAGACGCTGGCCGAACAGGTGCCGGACCGGTTGCGCCCGGGGTTGATCAACGTCCGCCACCTGGTGGGTGCGGTGGCCACGTCGCGCGAAGCATGTGCGGTGCTCGAGCAGAGCCCGATCACGACGGAAGCTGTTTGCGAATTGTTGACCGCCTGGTGCGAGCGGGAGGCCCACGCGCCCCGGCTGGACGAATTGACCGAGCGGCTGCGGCGGTTGCGGACGGAATTGCTGGGCCAAGTGTTCGGCCAGGAGCACGCCGTCCACGCTTTTGTCGAGGGTCTGTTCGATGCCGAGGTAACGGCGGCGGCCGACGTCCAGCGAAAACGGCCGCGGGCGCTGTTCGTGTTCGCCGGGCCGCCGGGCGTGGGAAAGACGTTCCTGGCCGAACTGGGCGCCTCGCACCTGGAACGGCCCTTCAAGCGGTTCGATATGAGCGCCTATTCGGGTCACGAACAGTCGCAGGATCTGGTCGGCTGGGCCAAGAGCTACCGCGGCGCCCATCCGGGCCACCTGACGGAATTCGTCGAGCAGCACCCCGATGCGGTGCTGTTGTTCGACGAGATTGAAAAGGCCCACCTGAACACGATCCACCTGTTCCTGCAGCTCTTGGACGCCGGCAGGCTGGAGGACAAGTTCCACGAGCGGACCGTGGCCTTCCGCGATACAACGATCATCTTGACCACCAACGCCGGGCGCAAGCTGTACGACCGGCCCAACGCCAGCGGCGTCCACGGCGCCAACGCGGCCTTTCACCGCAAGACGATCCTGGACGCCCTGGAGACGGAAACCGATGCCCGCACGGGACAGCCGTTCTTCCCGGCGGCCATCTGCTCGCGGATGGCCACCGGTTATCCGATGCTGTTCAATCATCTGGGCATCAACGAACTGGAGCGGGTGGTACAGGCGGAACTGACCCGCGTGGCCGGGTTGCTGCAATTGCAGTATTACAAGCGGGTCACGTTCGACGACCTGGTGCCCATCTGCCTGGTATTGAAGGAAGGCGCGCGGGCCGACGCCCGGACACTGTGCGCCCAGGCCGCGACGTTCATGAAAAACGAGCTGTTCAAGTTTTGCCAGTTGTTCAGGACCGAGCGGCTGGAAGACGCGTTCGACGGGATCGACGGCATTCACGTGGGGCTGGACGAAGCAGTACGTCGGGCTTTCCAGCCTGACGCGAAGGGAGGAGATGTCGGGTTTGGAAACCCAACCTACAAGTCGGGGGTCGGGCTGGAAAGCCCAACCTACGGGGTTGAGCCGGCTGTGGCTGACTTGTTTGCGCAGCAGGGGCGGCCGCGGGTGCTGTTGATCGCCGACGCCGACCTGACCTCGCTGTACGGGGAGCACATCGCCGAGGTCGAATGGCGATTTGCCGGGACGGCCGACGACGCCCTGGAACTGCTGGCCGGGCAGGAGTTTGACTTGGTTCTGCTCGATCTGTGGGTGGGAGGCTCGGCGGCTGGTCCCGCGATGACCATGCGGCAGTTCGACCACGTGCCGGCAGCCGCGCGGGGCCTGGACGCCGGGCAGGAGTTGCTGCGCAAGATCCGCGACCGGCTGCCCAACATGCCGGTGTATCTGCTCTCGCTGGGCGAATCCGAGGCCGACGGCGCGGCGGAAGGCTCAGTTGACGAGGAGCTGTTCCTGGCGTGCGTCCGGGGCGGCGGCGCCCGCGGGATGATCGTCAGCAGCTTTATCGACGGCATGGTGCCCGACTGGCAGCGGCACCGCGACCGGCTGGCGGCGGTGCTGGTCGAAACCTGCAAGCGTCTGCACCGCGAGAAATCGGCGGCCCGGATGGGCCAGGAGCGGCGAGTTCTCGCTTTCGACACCGCGCCGCGGCTCGACCCAGAGGACCGCCGGCTGTCGATCCGCTTGCGCAATCTCCGTTTTGCCCGGGCGATCGCCGCGGCCGACGCAGGTGAAGTCCTGGAGGACGTCGAACGGCCGCGCACGCGGTTCGACGACGTGATCGGCGCGGACGGGGCCAAGGAGGAATTGAAGTTCTTCATCGACTATCTGAAGAACCCGCGGCGATTCGCGGCCCTGGGGCTGAAACCACCGAAAGGCGTCTTGCTGCACGGACCGCCGGGAACGGGCAAGACGATGCTGGCCCGGGCCATGGCCGGCGAGTCGGACGTGGCGTTCCTGTCCGCCTCGGCCAGCAGCTTCGTAACGATCTGGCAGGGCAGCGGGCCACAGAACGTCCGCGACCTGTTCGAACGCGCCCGCCGGTACGCCCCGGCGATCATCTTCATCGACGAGATCGACGCCATCGGCCGCACCCGCACCCGCACCGGCGGGTCCGGCGGCGCGCAGGCCACGGAAAACACGTTGAACGCCCTGCTGACCGAGATGGACGGCTTTACCAGCCCGTCGGCCGATCGTCCCGTGTTCATCCTGGCCGCCACGAACTTCGAAGTGGGAAGCGGAGACACGGGCGGGCCGGGCCAATCGTCGCGATCACTCGACCCGGCGCTGGAACGGCGCTTTTCGCGGACCATTCTGGTCGATCTGCCTGACCGGTCGGCCCGCGAGCGATACCTCGTCCTCCGGCTGGCCGGACGCCCGGCGTGCAGCGTTCCGGACGAGATCATCAAGCTGGTTGCCGAGCGTTCCTCGGGCATGAGCATCGCCAACCTCGAGTCGATCATCGAGACAGCCGCGCGCCAGGCTGCCAAGAGTGGAAGCGACTTGACCGGCAAGTTGCTGGAAGAGGCCTTCGAGAGCGTCCGCTTCGGCGAAGCCCGGCCTCGCGATCCCGAGGTGGTCAAGCGAACCGCCTGCCACGAGGCGGGGCACACGATCCTGTATTGGCTTTCCGGCCGCTGGCCATCCTATGTGACCGTCGTCTCCCGCGGCAACCACGGCGGTTACATGGCGCCCAGTGCCGACGACGCCGAGCAGCGCGGCAGCCAGACCCGGAACGAATTGCTGGCCCGTATCCGCGTGAGTCTCGGCGGACGAGCCGCCGAGTTGGCCGTCTATGGCCCCGAGGCCGGACTGTCGACCGGCGCCTCGGCCGACTTGGAACACGCCACCAACATCGCCCGGCAGATGGTCTGCCGATACGGCATGGTCGACGACTGGGGGCTTCTGGTCACACCTGAGTTGATGAAGTACGAAGGCGCCCTCAGCAGCCCGATGTACGTCAAAGTGAACGAAGCGACGAGCAAGATCCTTGCGGAGCAGATGGCATTGACGGTGAAATTGCTCGGCGAGCATCGGCAGCGTTTGGATGCCGTCAGCGAAGCCCTTGTCCAGAAGGAACGTCTGACGGCCGAGGAATTGCAGAGCATCTTGCCGCAAATACCTCCTTTCGCCGGCCAGCGAAGCGGCTATGCTGGTTGACATTTCCTGACCGGCTTGGTGGCCGGTTGTGGAAGCCTTCCGACCGCGGAGCCGACCATGGTGCCGGAATCGTCGCCAAGCTATCTGTGCGGCAGGCACCGTTGTCGTCCGGATTGCTGCTCTACCGTGGATGCCGGGTGCATTTGCCTTCCGTTTGGTCCACCCGTTGTGAGAGCTTTCGGCAAGCGTGCAAGATTTCGGTTTTTTTTGCGGCCGTGGATGGCCGGCCGCGGTCCGCGTGCGGTGGGGATGGCGGCGGT
>SLMF01000126.1 GCA_007133715.1 Planctomycetaceae bacterium | reverse complement strand
CTGATACACCTGGACCTGAGGCGTCCGTTCGGGCGGCGGCTCGGCGTTCAGCTGGTCGATCAATTCGGCGATGCGTACGTGGTCGCGGGGCGTGGCCCAAGCCACCAACTGGCTGGTTTCCGCACCCGGCGAAAACTGGACTCGGGGAAAGGCACTGCCGAGCAGTGCCAGCGACTGTCGCGCGGCGCCGATCGAGGTCACGCCTTCCAGTTCGTAAACCGCCACCACGGGCTCGCCAGCCGGATCGCCGGCCAGGTCGATTTTTTTGAGGATAGCGGCGATCGTTTCCTGCTCGCGGGCTGTCGCAAAGGCGGTCAGTCGTTGGGGATCGTCGGCGTCGGCGTTCAAGGAGGCTTGGGGAACCGCATTGCTCAGCAATTGCAGGGCGCTGTCGGCCGTGATGTGGGCCAGCTGATAGACCTCGACCTGCGGGCGGCGTTCGGGCGGCGGTTCGGCATTGATTTGATCGATCAGAGCTTTCAGCTGTTCATGATCCTGAGGCGTGGCCCAGGCGATCACCTGGCCGGTTTCCGGGCCCGGCGACAGCTGCACGCGTGGAAAGGCGGAACTCAACAGACTGAACGTCTGCCGCAAACCGAAGGTACTGGTCACGTCTTCGATTTCGTAAATAGCGATCGTCGCATCGCCCACCCGGGTGCCCTCGACATCGATCTGGTCCAGGATCGTGCGGATCAGCTCCTGGTCCTGCGGGGTGGCAAGGGCGGTCAGCCGCTGGGGATCCTCCGTATCGGTGGTCAAGTTGGCTTGGGGGACCGCATCGGGAAGGATGCTCAGGGCGGTCGTGGCCGGAATGTGTTCCAAGGCATAGACGGCAGCGACCGGCTGTTGTTCCGCGGGCGGGCCGGCGTTCAGCCGGTCGACCAGTTCCTGGATCCCCTCGTGGTCGCGGGGGCTGGCCCAGCTGACGAACTGGCCGAGTTCGGTGCCCTGCGAAAACTGGGCGTCGGGAAAGGCGTTTCCGAGCAGTTGCAGGGCCTGACTGGCCGCGGTGGTCGTCATTACGCCCTGCAGTTTGTAGATCACGACCGTCGCCTCACCCACCTGGGCGTCTTCGACATCGATTTCCCGCAAAATCGCCTCGATCGACTCGTGTTCCGCCGGTCGGGCCCAGACATTCAGCCGCCGGGCGTGCGCGGAATCCTGAGAGATGTTGGCCGCGGGCACGGCCGTCTGCAACAGCGGCAGGACACTTTCGGCGGGCACATATTGCAGCGAATAGGCCACGGCCTTGGGCGCCGTCGTCGGATCGGCTTCGCCGGTCATCTGATCGACCAGCACCCGAATCCGCTCATGGTCCTCGGGGGTCGCCCAAGCGACCACCTGGCCGGGCTGCGTGCCCAGCGTGAACTGGGCGCGCGGGAAGGCATTGTTCAGGAACCGCATGACATACAAGCTGTTGGTGGTCGTCATGCCTCTCAAGGGGTAGACCACGGGCCGGGCGGCGATCTGGGTGCCGTCCTCGACATCCAACTCGCTCAACACCGCCTCGATCGCCTCGTGCTCACCGGGTCGGGCCCAGGCGGTCAGCCGCTGGGGGTTGTCGGCATCGGTCGAGAACTCGGCCCGCGGCGCGGCCTTCTGCAGCATTTCCAAGATGCTGGCGGCCGAGACATGTTGCAGGGAATAGACACCGGGGCGAGCTGCGCCGCGTTCCTGGCCGAATTGTTCCAGGAGCGGGGCGATCTGCTGGTGGACGGTGGGCGAAGCCCAGACGATCAGCTGCTCGGGCGTCGCTCCGGCCGCCATGCGGGCGGTGGGAAAGATCTCTGCCAGGAAATCCTGCGCTGTCGCGAGCCCCGTCTCGTCCATCCCGTCCAAGCGGTAAATCGCCAAGGTTTCTCCGCTGTCAGCCGCACCTTCCACGTCGATCTGCTCGAGGATCCCCTCGATGAGCGAGTGGTCGGCGTCGCGGGCCCAGACGGTCATCCGGCGGGGATTATCGGCATCCGTGGTGACTTCGGCCCGCGGGGCCGCCCGTTCCAGCATCTCCAGGGCGCTCTCCGCAGAGATATGTTTCAGGGCGTAAACGGCCGCCCGGCCCTGAGCTTCCGGCCCGTCTTCGGTCAGCTGTTCGACCAACAACTGGATCTGCTTGTGATCTTCCGGACTGGCCCAAGCCACGAACTGCCCGGTTTGAGCTCCTTGGGCGAAACGGGCGTCGGGAAAGGCACCGGTGAGGAAATCCAGCACGTAATCGCTGGTCGCCGCGGTCAGCCCCTGCAACGGATACACGACCGGCTGAGCCGCCAGTTCCGTGCCGTCTTCGACATCCAGATCGTCCAACACGCTGCGAATCAAGTCGTGTTCGTTGGGGCGTGCCCAGACAGTCAGTCGCCGGGGGTTGTCCGCATCGGTGGTGAATTCGGCCCGCGGGGCCGCTTTCTGCAGCATCTCCAGCGCGTTTTCAGCCGAAACATGCTCCAGGGCATAGACCTTCACACGGCCCTCACCCACCGGGCCGCCGGCCGTGAACTGCTCGATCAACGCTGCCAGTTCCCGATGATCTCGGGGCGAGGCCCAGACGACCAACTGATCGGGCGCCGCACCTTGGGTTACACGGGCTGCGGGAAAGACGCTACTGAGGAACTCGCGGGCCTCGCTCATCGCCGCGGTACCCAGCCCCTCCAAGCGGTAGACGACCACCGTCTCGCCGCTGTGTGCGGCGTCTTCGACATCGATCTGTTGCAAGATCTGTTCGATCGTCGCATGTTCGGCGGGACGGGCCCAGACATTCAGCTGCCGCGAATCGGGCGAATCGCGAGCGATTTTGGCCTCGGGCACCGCGGTTTCCAGCATCGACAGCACGCTTTCCGCAGAGGCATAGCGCAGGTTATAGGCGGCCGCCACGGGTTTGCTGGCCACGTCGTCCGCGCCCGCCAATTGATCGATCAGTCGCTGGATCCGCTCGTGATCCTCGGCGGTGGCCCAAGCGACCAGCTGCCCGTTCTGCGCCCCTTGAGCAAAGCGCGCGTTGGGAAAGGCGTCACGCAAGAACTCCAGTACCGCACCGGCGGTCGCGGCGGTCAGGCCTTCCACCGTGTAGACGATCGGTTGCGCGGCCCCGTCGGTGCCGTCTTCCACGTCCAGGTCGTCCAAGACACTGCGGATCAGCTCATGTTCGGAGGGTTGCGCCCAGACGGTCAGCCGCCGCGGGTTGTCGGCATCGATGGCGATCTCCGCTCGCGGGGCGGCCTTCTTCAACATCTCCAGCGCGTTCTCGGCCGAAATGTGTTGGAGCGCATAGACGGCCGCCCGGCTCTCGCCCGCGGGCCCGCCCGCCGTCAGCTGGTCGACCAGAGCCTGAATCTGCTCGTGCTCCTCCGGGGTGGCCCAGGCCACAAACTGTCCGGTCTCCGCCGCTTCGGCGAAACGGGCCTCGGGAAAAGCGTTGGTCAAAAACTCCAGTACGTACTCCGTGGTCGTGGCGGTCAAGCCTTTCAGCGGGTACACCACCGGCTGGGCCGTCAGCTGCGTGCCGTCCTGGACGTCCAGATCGTTCAACATCGACTCGATCAGCTCGTGGTCCCCGGGCCGGGCCCAGACGGTCAACCGCCGGGGCGAATCCGGCTCGACCGTGAACTCGGCCTGTGGGGCCACCTTCTTCAACAAGTCCACCGCGCTGTCGGCCACGATGTATTGCAGGGCATAGACCGCCACGCGGCTTTCACCACGACCCCCTTCCCGCGTCAACTGCTCGACCAGCGTCTCGATCTCCCGGTGCTCTTTCGGCGTCGCCCAGACAACCAGCTGTCCGGGCTCGGTGCCCGGGGTCAGCCGCGCCTCGGGTACCGAGGCTGCCAGAAAGTCCAGGATGCTCGCGGCCCGCGTCTCGTCTACCGTGCGGAGCTGATAAACCACCACCTGGGCCTCGCGATCGACGGCTTCTCCCGTGTCGATCTCCGCCAACATCGAATCGATTCGCTCCTGCTCGCTGGGACGGGCCACAGCGACCAACTGGTACTCATCCGCGCCGGCCGACAACTTGGCGTTCGGCACAACCAACTCCAACACCTCGATCGCCTCCACCGCGGTCAGAGACCGGAGCGCATAAACCTGGGTGACCGGCTGCCGCAGCGACACACCCTCCCGTAGTTTTTCCAAAGTGGCCTGAATCACCTGGTGCTGCGAGGAACGCCCCCAAGCCAAAATGGCCGCCGTATTGGCATCGACGGTCAGACGAACATCCGGAAGCTGATCTTCCAAAATCCCCAACACCAAGTCCGCATCCAAGTCGTCCAAGGCGTAAGCCGCGAACTCTTCGTCCAACTCACCCAACTCGGCCGAATCCAT
>SLMF01000510.1 GCA_007133715.1 Planctomycetaceae bacterium | reverse complement strand
TGGGCCAGCGGGGAGATGCGCGCCTGGTGGATTCGGCCGGCGGGCAGGCCCGGCCCTTGGCACGCGCCTTACGTCATGCGGATCGCCGAGTCCGCTTGGCGGCCGCCGAAGCGATCTTGCAAATCGATCCACCCGGTCCCTATGCCGGTTCGAGTCATTTGATCGAGACCTTGGACTATGCGATTCGCACGCAGGGAACTCGGCGAGCCCTGGTCGTGCATCCGCGAGTGGAAACCGGGCGGACGTTGGTCGGGCTGCTGGCGGAAATCGGCTTCGAGGCCGACGCGGCCGCCACCGGCCGCACCGCTTTTCGCCTCGCCAGCGCCTATCCCGATTACGAATTCGTGCTGATCAGCGATGCCGTCGACCGGCCTGCGGTCCAGGAGACGATCCAGATGTTTCGCCGGGATCCGCGCACCAACCGCCTGGCTATCGGCTTGATGGGGCGGCATGGCACCTTAGCGGAGGCGGAGCGTTTTGCCGAATCCGATTCGCTTGTGTTGGCATTCCCCCGACCTTTGGATCGAACCGGACTCGCTTTCCAGGGAGGCCGGTTACTGCGGTTGGCCGGACGGGGCTTGGTGGACGTGGACGAGCGAATGAATCACGCGGTTTCCGCCTTGAAACATCTGGAACGGTTGGTAGAGCATCCGCGTGTCTACGGCTTCTATGACCTGCAGCGGCTGGTGCCCACGTTGAGCAACGCCCTTGCCACGCCCGAATTGTCGGTGCGTGCCGCGACGATCCTGGGGCATCTCGGAGGTCCCGATTCGCAGCGGGCGCTGGTCGCCCTGGCCAGCCAGGAAGCGATGTCGCTGCGCTTGCGCCAGGCGGCGGTGGTCGCTTTCGAGCAGGCGGTTCAACAGCGGGGCGTCCTCTTGACGCGTGCGGAAATTCTGCTGCAATACGAGCGTTACAATTTGAGCGAGCATGCGGACGTCGCGACGCAACAGGTTCTGGGTGCGATTCTGGACGCGATTGAATCCCCGACTCAGGCTGCGCAAAGTCAAGCCGATCCGCCGGAAACCGCTCCCACTGCCTCCTGACGACACTTTTGACAGGCGTGCCTTGATTTCGGCCTAACAGGATGTCTGCATACGGTCCCCCGGACGAACACAGCGACCCGCCGCTTCCTGAAATCATCGGTTCCAGCCCGGCGATGCAGGAAATCTACCGGCTCACCCGACGCGTGGCCGCCAGCAATGCCTCCGTGCTCCTGCTGGGCGAGACCGGGACCGGCAAGGAATTGATCGCCAACGCCATCCATCGGTTGAGTCCGCGAGCCAGCGGGCCGTTCATTCGCGTGAACTGCGGGGCACTGAGCGAGAGCCTGTTGGAGAGCGAGTTGTTCGGACACGTGCGAGGGGCCTTTACCGGGGCCGTCACCAACCGCATCGGTCGCTTCGAAGCCGCCCATACCGGCACGATCTTCCTGGACGAAATCAATTCGACCAGCCTGCATTTGCAAGTCAAATTGCTGCGGGTGTTGCAGGAACACGAATTCGAACGCGTGGGCGATACCCAAACCGTACGCGTCGACACGCGTGTGGTGGCCGCCAGTAACCGGGATCTGATGGCCGAAGTGGACGCCGAACGCTTTCGCGAGGATCTCTACTGGCGGCTGAATGTCGTGCCGATCGTGATCCCGCCCCTCCGGATGCGGCGCGAAGACATCCCCACCCTGGTCGCGCACTTCCTGAACGATTACAACGAGGCCAACGATCGTTACGTCGTGCATTTGCAGCCCGAAGCCATGGAAGCCTTGCAGGCCTACCATTGGCCAGGAAATGTGCGCGAACTGCAAAACTACGTCGAGCGGGCGGTGGTGATGGCCGAAGGCGACGAGCTGACCGTGGATTTGCTGCCGGGGACCGTCAACGGCAAGCAGCCGCGACGGCGGGGCCACTTCCGCGGCGTGGATATGGAGAGCTTGGTCCACGAGGTGGTTCAGCAAGGAGTCTCCGACGCGGGCGAAGACGTCCAGGATCTGCATGGCCGTATCGTCGATCGGGTCGAACGGGAGCTGATCCGGCAAGTGCTGGAGCAGTGCAATCAGGTGCAAATCAAAGCGGCCGCCCGCTTGGGCATCAACCGAAACACCTTGCACAAAAAAATCAAGGACTACCGGCTGGATCAAGACAACCCGGAATCCTGACGCGGTTGCAGCCCACCCCATAATGGTGCAGCATACACCCGTGGTCATGGAGTTGGCGTTCCAAGTCGGTTCGGTTCACGGCGAGCCTTTAGAGTCTTACGGTATGACTTCTCTGCGCCGTGCGCGCACCTTTCACGGGTTTCACGGCGTTCTCTTCCCTTGGGTGTTTTCTTTTTGCCTGAACTGCGGCATACGGCGGAAAAGAAGATCAGGATTCCGGGCAAACGGGAGCCGTTCGGTATCGTCGCTGAAAGACGTCATGGCCTCGGGAAAACGGAGGGACGCTCCTGTTGGCCGCCGAGGCTGCAGTTCCCCGCTCCCTGCTCCCTTTACGGCGATTCACGATCCGTCATTGCGTGGATCCCGGCCAGTTCGACTTGGGCCGATTCCAGCGCGTTTGCGACCGAGGGGGCATCGCTCCAGAGGAAGCGGAGGGCAATGCCGCAGTCGCTGGAGAATTCGCGTGGTGTGGGGATCATGCGCTGTTCGAGTCCGGCGTTTTGCACCGCTCGTTCCGCTTGCATCGCGGCCGACGTGGTGTGGAACAGCACGATGCCGTATGCGGGGGTCATCGGGCGATCTCCTGGACGGCTTGCAGGGCGGCCGCGATCTGGTCTGCCGTGGTCGTGAATCCTGCTGCGAAGCGGATCGTTCCTTCGGGAAAGGTGCCCAAGGTACGGTGCGCTGCCGGGGCGCAGTGCAGTCCGACTCGGCACAGCACCCCAAACTCCTCGTCCAAACGCCAGGCCACTTCGGATACGCGTCGTTTGTCGACCGTAAAGGAGACGGTGGCAGTACGTTTTCGAGGGTCCTGCGGGCCGTACAAGCGGACTCCGGGAATCGCCTGCAAGCCCTGGATCAGTTGCTCGGTCAGGCGGATTTCGTGTGCTCGGATGTTCTCGAGGCCCAGCTGCTGGACCGTTTGGACACCGGCCAGCAAGCCGGCGATTCCGGGACCGTTGGGCGTGCCGCTTTCGAATTTGTCGGGCAGATCGTCCGGCTGTTCTTCGCGTTCGGATCGGCTTCCGGTTCCGCCGCGAATTCGCGGTTGCAATTCGGCGGGGTCCAGGCGCGGTCCCAGTACCAAGCCCCCGGTTCCCGGCGGCCCCAGCAGGGCCTTATGCCCGGTAAACGCCAGCAGATCGATGCCCAGGGCTTGCATATCCAGGGGCAGGGCGCCCGCCGTCTGGGCCGCATCCACCAGCAGCAGCGTCTGGATTTCGCGAGCCAGCGCTCCCAGTTCGGCGATGGGCAGCAGGGTTCCCGTGACGTTGCTGGCATGGTTGGCCACCAGCAACCGGGTGCCGGGCCGGGCGGCTCGCCGCATATCCTCGGGATCCAGCGAGCCATCGGGGCCGCAGGGCACCACAACCAACTGGACACCTTGGCGTTCGAGATCGCGCAGGGGTCGCATGACGGCGTTATGTTCCATCGCCGTGGTGACCACGCGATCTCCGGGCCGCAACAATCCGTAGATCGCCAGATTGAGGGCTTCGGTGGCATTGGCGGTGAACAGCACTCGCAGCGGGTCCGGGGCATTCAGGAAGTTGGCGAGCGTTTCGCGTGCCGCGTAGAGCGATCGAGCGGCTTTCAGGGACAGTCGGTGTGCGGAACGTCCCGGACTTCCGCCGGAGTGGACCAGGAAATCGGTGATGGCGGCGAGCACCGGGGGCGGTTTTGGCCAGGAGGTCGCCGCATGGTCCAGATAGATCATGGCTGCCGTTCTCGGAATCTTTCCGTCATTTATTGGGGATCGTGCGGTACGGCGGCTTGCGCCTGCCGCAACCGGGCCTGGGGGGAGGGGGCGGGTCGGGTGGGCTGGGGCGGTTCGCGCATCGTGGCACCCAGAATCAGGCAGACGATCAGTCCCAGCAGGACGGCGGCGGGTCCGTAGGGCGCCGGTCCCTGTCCGGAACTGGCCAGATTGAAATTATGGGCGAAGGCGGAGCCGACGAACAAGCCCAGGATAAACACGGCGGCGTCGCCATCCCCTTCACCGGCCAGGAAGAACTGGCGGCCGGGACAGCCGCCGGCCAGGGTGAATGCGAGCCCTGCCAGGACCATCCCCAGCAGATTCCAGGTGGTCGCATCATGGGCGATGGGTTGGTTCTGGAACCCCGCCTGGAACTGGCCCAGCAGCCCATTGGTCAGGGCGGCG
>SLMF01000137.1 GCA_007133715.1 Planctomycetaceae bacterium | reverse complement strand
GTCCGCGCGGGCCTGGTGACCGCGCCGAGCGACTATCGCTGGAGCAGCGCGCGAGCCCACCTGAACGGCAACGACGATTCGCTGGTGAAGGTCGCCCCCATGCTGGCGCCCGCCCGCGATTGGCGACGGCTACTCAATAGCGCGGCGACCGAGGAGCAGATACGCGAGTTCCGCGAACACGAGCGTACCGGCCGAGCCCTGGGAGACGACGATTTCCAGGAGCGCTTGGAGATGCAACTCGGCCGCGTGCTACGCCGCCAGAAACCAGGGCCGAAGAAGGAAACGCCCGGATAATTACGTATGGTGTCCCCGGAACGCCCCGTACCTCCCCGGCCAAATACTCTGAGTCTTGGCACCTTGGCAAGGTGCCTCAGTCGAGCGACGGTTCTACCAATTCTCCTCGCCGCTGGGCTGCTGCGTCCTCATAAGCGCCGAGGAATTCGCTGTTGCTGTCCAACCAGATGATGATCCGTTCCCTTTCCTCGGGGTCCAGTTGGACTCCGTAATGGCTTTCGTCCAAGTAATCCATCAGCCGTGCATTCAGGGCACCGAACCGACCCGCGATCGTGCGGGCACCGCCGTGCGGGCAGGTCCGGATCGAGCCGTTGACCGAATCGAAGAAGAACCCGTAGTCTCTGGCCAGATTGGTGTAAGACCGTGTGAAATCGCCGTTCGGTTGACCACTCAAGTCCAACGCACCTTCGGCTTGGTGGCATTCGACGCAGTGCCGATCCAGCACCGGTTGCACCAGACGGACGTAGTTAAAGGGGCTGCTACCCTCGGGTCCGGGCTGGATTGCCGAGGGCGGCCGGTTCAATGCCAACGGCATGTTGGACAAGGGAGGGCTCTGTCGATTTTTGGGTTCGTGGCATCCCTGGCAACTCAGATGTTCACCCGGATGGAGGTACGTGCCGCTGCGCATCGACTGGACCGCCTTGCCACGGTGGTCGAGCGCTTGGAAATAGAGTTGCATGCTGTGGGGTGCCTGGAAATAGGCGCTGCCGTCCGGTTCGACCGGCACGGTTCCCAGCACGCGGCGGGCATTGGATTGGTTGGCGACGCCGATCCGCGGCTGGTTGGGTGGCGCGGTGGACTTGGGCAGCACCTGAATCACGCGCAAGGCATTGATTTCCGTGCCTTCGGGCCAAGCGAAATCGCTGTCGTAGACATTCACGACGGAAATCGTGGCGGGTGGGATTTCGCCCTGGTGGGCCTCGATCGCCCGCGCCGTTTGGACGGTGCGATCGGGGATGATCGGAGGACGGGGGCGCGGTTGGAACGGGATGGGGCTGAGCGCAGAGATCTCCGGGTCGCGGTAGATCAGCTCGCGGTTGCCGTTGGGGTCGAGCCAATAGATGCCGCGGTTGGTCATGTGCGCGTCGTACACGCACAAGTAGTCCATTTCGGAGAGCGCCCAAGGCGTGCCAAAGGCCTTGGCCCGCTGATACGGCACCTCGGATTCGGGGAAGGGCACGTCCGGGGTCAGGCGAGTCAGCTGGCCCATCGCCCCGTCGTCCGGCAAGCGGATATCGATCAGGATCAGCGAGCCGAATTCGTGGCCGTGATGGGCGCTGGCCACCGCCACGTATTTGTGGGAACCGGGGATCTTCCGGATCCGCTGCTGCATCCAGGGCCGCGCATTGCGGTTGCGGTCGGCCGGATAGTTGCCGTGATAAGCGCGGGGGTCGCGACCGTCCGGGTACGAGTGCCAGATGTGATGCGCGACGTTCGTATCGCGGTCGATGTAATCCCAGCGGGTGTAGATCAGCATCCCGTTGTTATCCACACTGGGATGCCATTCGTGGGTCTCGTGAAAGCTCAGACAGATGATGTCGCTGCCATCGGGTTCCATGGAATGCAAGGTGTAGACCGGGCAATGGCGTCCGCAGCGGAGGTAGCCGCCGCGGCGCATCGAGACGAACACGATCCGCCCGCCTGGCAGTTCGTAGGGATCGAAATCGTCGTAGTCGCCGTCGGTCAGTTGTCTCAGGTTGCTGCCGTCGGCATCGACGCGAAACAGGTTGTAACTGGTCTGGGGATTCCACGTGTAATTGGTACGTCCTTGATATTTGGGCCAAGCTCCCGCCTCGCTGTAGGCGAAGTAGATCGTCTGCCCATCGTAGCTCAACGAGGGCGACAGGAACGACCCCCCCTCCAGTTTCTGGCCCGCCAGCCGCCCCGCTTGGACAACGGAATTTTCGAGCAGGTTGACCAGTTTCGGGTGTTTTCCGAACGGGTTTTCCAACACGTACAGGCCGCCGCCCGGTACGGCATTGCACCCGTAGTACTGGTCGCACATATGGATCTGGCCTTGCGGATCATGCCGTTTGATAAACAGCAGACGGTCGATATGGGCCAGCAGGGGATTGGCGAAGGCGAGCTGGCGCAGCAGGCGGCGGGCGTCGAAGTACAGCGATTTCCGCTGATCTTCCGCCACATCTTCTGCCTCGGGAAGCCTGGCCAAGCGGTCTACCAGCATCGCCCAATCCTGCTGGTAATCTTGCCAGCATTTTCCCTCTCCGGCCGCTTCCAACCGTTGGATCAGCTCGGCGGCCTGTTCCAGTACCTGTTGGGTATGGGCCAACGAAAAGGGACCGCCGAAGGGCCCGGCCGACGAGCTTGCGACGGCAGGTGAGGGTCCCCCGCGAAAATGACGCGGATACCGCACGATGCCCAATTCATAGGGGATCGTACCGGGGTAGGAATGATCGCTGACGCTGATCTGATCCGCCGGTTTTCCCAACGCGATGTTGTCCTCCGGAGCAGCGACGGCATAGACCTCGACTTCGTCCAAAGCAAAGGACACGTTCCCGGGAACTTGCAGGCGAACCAGGCGAGCGGTCACCTTCTGATCTGCCAGTTCGATCACCAGGGGCGCATTGCGGGCGACGCCGTACCAGTCCGTCCCGTCGTGGCGATAGACTTCGGTAAAATCGGCACACAGCGGATCGCCCTCTTCGCCCGCCACCAGCACCCGGATGTGCGGATGCCCGCGCTGGCCGCTTTCGCTGCGCGCGTAGATCACGACCCGGTCCAACGCCACCATCTGCTGCAGATCCACCTGCCACCAGGGGTTTTTTTCACCGCTGCGGACGTGAAAGCCCCAGCGACCATTTTTGATCCCGTCGACCGCACCGGCCGCGTCTTCTTGGGTCGTGACCTGTTCGGGCCAAGTTAACGCCGGAGGGCCACCCGACTCGGCCGCTTCCCCCGTCGGCGGCGGAACCGCCCGCAGACTTCGCTCCGGACTCCAACGCTGGTCCTGGTCCACCCAATCGGCCTCCACCAGACGCTGCAATTCGTCGGCCAAGGCCGGCACCTGCTCCGTCGCTCCCACTCTGACTGAATCCGCAAAGGGGGGGCATAGGATGCCGAAAACAATCCCGAAAACCAGCAGTCGTTGATAACATCGCATCGTTCGTCTTCTCCTCATGGTTCGGCCCGAGAACCCCAGGGCCACAAACTGCATCCCCCCGACACGACCCCGTCTAAGACTGGAGGTCCAGCTCCAGCGGGCTCATTCCCCGTTCGACTTGCGCGGTCAGTCCCGAGGTTTCGCGATCGCCGTACCGTTGCGGTACGACATACTCCAGACTCATTTCATCGAACCCGGCTTCGGCCGTATCGTAATCCACGTCGCCCCGCGGTCGCACCAGCGAGACGGTCACGCGATAGGCTCCCAGCATGGCCCCATCGAATTCCTCGACGGTGGTCAGTTGGAACTCGCCGCGAGCGTCGGTCAAGCCGGTGGCTGGCCGCCCTTCGCCCTGGGGATGCAGCATCACCGAAGCCCCTTCGACCGGCTGGCCGTCCAAGGTGACGCGACCGCTGACCGGCACCATCGTCGTTCCACCACCGCATCCTGAGCCAAAGAACAGCATCAGAAGGGCACTAGCGGTCAATCGCGTGCTTATTGATAAGCAATTCATAAAATCTCCTCATTCCATTAGGGGATACTGCCTGATGCCGTCATGTCGCCCAGTTCCTGGTAGGCCGCATGATCGATGGTATCGGTCAGGAAGTGCACCGTACCGTCGCCGAAGACGAAATTCGCCCCGCCCGGATGGCGCGACTTAAACCCCGCCTCCGTGCTCCAGTTGTCTGGCCGGCGGCAGGGATTCGCGTGGTTTTCCTGGCAGGAATCATAATTGATCGGAATCGTGGTGTAGGCTCGACCTTGCAAGCTGTTGGCGCGTGTCCAGCCACTCTGCAGATGCACCGAACAATCAACGCGAACCTCACCCAAAAAGATCGTATTTGACAACCCCCCCGTAACGGAGGAAAAGGTGGTGGTCCAGGCGTGGCCGGAACGCG
>SLMF01000266.1 GCA_007133715.1 Planctomycetaceae bacterium | reverse complement strand
CGCTGGTCGCCACGTTGGAACGCGAACGGGGCCCCGGAGGCTCGCCCGACGTTTGGGTCGAAGCGGCTGCGGCTTTGGCCAACCACGGGCATACGGCCGAGGCGCTGCCCGTGCTGGAAGCGGCCTTGGAACACGAGCAAGGAGAAATCGTCTTGCACGCCGCTCGCAGTCTCGAATTGCTGGGAGAGGTTGCGACCCCCGTGCATGACGCAATGCGGAGAACGCGAGTGACGGCCGCCGAGCGATTCAGCCCGGACTTGGCCATGTTCATCCGTTTTAGTTTGGACGCCGCTCTCCCGGAATAATTCCACCTGAAAAGGGGGTTGTCGGCATCAGGCGCTGCGGAGCGCATCGATCAGGCGTCCCAAATCGTCCTGATCGTTGTAAGCATGGGGGCTGATTCGCAGCCAGCCGTGCCGCACGCTCAGCACAACTCCGCGGTGCAAGCAATGGCGGCGGACGGCCGCCGAATCCTGTCCCGGTAACTCGAAGGACAGGATTCCTGAGCGGTTTCCCTCCTGCCAAGGGCTACGGATCACGGCCCCGAGCTGCTTGAGTCGCTCGACCGCCCGTTCGTTCCAGTCCAGGATGCGAGCGGCCAGTGGCGAGTCGGTGGGGGTCAATCCGCAAGAGACCAGCAGATCCAGACTGGCTCCCCAGGCCGCGATACCCGCCATATTAGCGGAACCACCTTCGTACCGCGCGGCCGTCGGTCGCAGATCGAACTCACAACGGCTGAAATCGTGCCCATTCCGCACGCTGTTCCACCCCACGTTCAAGGGCCGCAAACAATCCAGCAGCTCACGCCGGATGAACAGCAGGCCAGCCCCTTCTGGTCCCAGCATCCACTTATGCCCATCGGCCGCAAGGAAATCCACCCCGCAGCGGCGCACATCCAGGGGAAATACACCCAGCCCCTGGATGGCATCCAGAAACACGCGGATCCCCCGTTCGTGGGCTGCAGATACCAACGACGCGACATCCAGTCGCCAGCCGCTGGCATAACCCACCCAACTGACCGAAATTAAACGCGTCCGTTGGTCGCAGGCATCCAAGATCTGCTCGGGTTCCACCCGCCCGGTGGCGACCGGCAATCGTCGCGTTTGCACCCCTCGCGAGGCCAGATTCATCCAGGGAAACTGATTCGACGGGAACTCGTTGGCCAGGGTCACCAAGTTGTCGCCGTCCTGCCAGGGGAATCCCTCGGCGATCAAGCCGATTCCCGTGCTGGTATTGGCGACGAACGCGATTTCGTCTGTTTCGGCACCCAGCATGCGGGCGGCGACCTCCCGCACTTGTTGTGCCCGCCGCTCCCATTGGGGCCAGCAGAGATCGGCTTGGTGTACTGCCTGCTCGGCCCATCGGCCAAGGGCCTCACCGGCGGGCGCTGAAAGAGGGGCTACCGCCGCATGGTCCAAGTAGGCCAGTTGCCGAGCGACGGGCATTTTCTGACGAAATCGCTGCCAAACGTCCGAAGATGAAAACATGGCATTGCATCAAGCCGAGCAAAATCGGCATAATCGGAAAGGCAAGTCCGAGGGATCGGATCCAGACCACCCCGGCACCGTTGCCGTGGGTGACAAGCGGAAACCTTGAAGTATACTAGCGAGCTTGCAAGTTTTATGGCCACCAGCCCGTCTTATGCTGCCCCGAGGGTGCTCCTGATGCCAAAGGCGTTGAGCATAACAGGACTCGCGATCTCCGTCATTCTTTTTGTGCTCTTCACGTGGGATTTGTTGGCACCCGCGTGGATGGCGCCTTTTCGGCGGGCGAGTCTGTTGATGAACATCAGCTTCATTTTCTGTTCGCTGATTCTCGCCTACCTCAGCTGGACCACTTGGAAAGAGCAAGTTTAGCTGGGGTTCTTTTGCGCGGGAGTGGGGTTACCCGCCCGTTTTGGCCGTTTCTGCCGAGTCAATTGGTGCGACGGACCTTGAACGTCCCGTTGTCCGCCACCCGGAACAGCGGGCGATAGTAGTAATCGCCCTGTCCGAACAGCCGTCCGGGGTACCAGACCAAGCTGATGCCCAGGTTCCAGGACTCCTGAGCGTGTCCGCCCGTGAATCCCCCACCGGTCCCTTCGCTGGGGATCAGGTAGGCGAAGTTGGTTTCGACGGCCCAATCAGGGGAAATCGGCAGGCGGGCATCGATTCCGATCAATCCGTCGCCATGCCCCGTCCAGCCCGCGGACAGTCGGGCTTCGCCTTCGCGGCAGCCCCCGAATTGACGGCGATAGAAGAAAGCGTACAAATCGGTGGGTTCCCATTCTTCCGGGGCGCTTGCCTCGTTGAGTATTTCCGTGGAGCCGGTACCTGCGGTGAACCAGAAGCCCAGATCGTGGACTCCGTCCATCACCCAGCTGATTTCGCCCCGGAGGTTGACCAGATCACTCGTGTCGTACCAGTCATCGCTCATGAAATCGACGACCACGCCACCTTGGACGCCCATATCGACGCGTCGGAAGAGGCCTGCGGTCAGGAAGCTCTGCTGGCGGGAGCCGGCGGTCACACCTCCATCAAGAAGCGTCGTACTATTCGGGAATTCCGCACCGGACAGATTGCTTTGGGTGGCCCGATACCCGACTTGGCCCCCCATGCAAGCGAAGGCCGGAAAGGGCACCGCCCAGTTCACACTTTGGTGAAAGCCGAAGCTGCCGCTGCCACCCCGATTCCGCGGGCCGGTAAAGCCTTGAACCCCGGCCGAAACTTCCAGATTGCCCGCGGGAAACAGCGTGCAGGGTGTCAACACCAACGAATCGCAGCTGCTGGTGCCACAGCTGGCCATCGACTCCCCGTACTCGACGTATCCCCCGTATTCCATGAACGGCTCGTGTCCATCATATTCGAGGTACTCGCCATACTCGATATGCTCCTCTTCCGGCGTCCGCGTATTGGGGCGCGAATTGGGATTGGAAGCGGGCGTCATGGTGGCGGTACCGGAGCGGCCGGGCAACAGGTTGCCATCGGTGGCATACAATTGGCCGGTGTCCGGGTCCTCCAGGTACGTTCCGCCGGCCACGATCTCGTCTTCGGTGACCACGCGATGGCTGGCGGGGCGGACACGCGAGTTGCTGGCCGTACTGCGTATCCCACTGCTGGACGGGCGCAGCTGATTCGCAGGCGGCGCGAGCACCGGTCGGCGGCTGGTCTGCCCCCCTGCCTGGATGGCTGGCAACCCGGTTGCCAGGACCCCCAGCAGTGCGGCAAGATAGCACTTGCGAATGTTCTGCAGAGCAACGTACATGGGCGATTCCTCACTGTGCGAAAAAGGTTCAGGCCCCCCGCCCGATCACGCGTATCCGGTCCGGTCGACGACCAAGCCGTTCCGTCCGTTGGATCAGGTATCGGTACTCCCGCAATCGGAACTTTCGGAAAAAAGCGAATAATCCAAAAAACCGGCAAAGCTTGCCGCGATGCACGCACTGTCGGATCGAGGCGGGCCACCACTACCCGCGTTTTCCGCTTCCGTATCCGGATTTCCCGTCAAACCGCCGACGTCGCCGCTTTCCCTGGCGTAAGCTAGGGACAAGAATCTGGGAAAACCGTTTACCCGAGGTCGAAAAGATGCAATTGAACGAGCTTGCGTTGCGGCGCTGCCAGCCGCTGGTGGAGCGTCCCGAGGAATTTCGGGTCGCGGTCATTCGGACCCCGGCGGGAACGCGTCTGATCGACTGCGGGGTGGAATCGCCGGGCGGGTTAGCGTGTGGAAGGGTTCTCGTGGAAGTCTGTATGGCAGGTCTCGGTCGGGTGGCAGTGGTGCCCTCGGACCCGGCGGTTTGGCCGGGTTGGGCCATCCAGGTAGATACGGACCATCCGCTTTTGGCCTGCATGGCTTCCCAGTATGCCGGTTGGCAGATCGCCGAATCCGGTTTTTTTGCCATGGGTTCGGGGCCGATGCGGGCTGCCTACGGCGGCGAGGACTTGTTTTCCCATATCGAGGGCAGGGAAACTGCCGATCAGGTGGTGGGTATTTTGGAATGCCGCCAGCTGCCCCCGGCCCCGATTTGCCAAGCGATTGCTGAGAAATGCGGCGTTGCACCCGATCGGTTGACCTTGCTGGTCGCCCCGACCGCCAGTCTGGCGGGCAGCATACAGGTGATAGCCCGGACGGTCGAGACCTGTCTGCACAAGATGCATGCTTTGGGTTGGGATCTGTCTTGTGTGCAGGCCGGTGCGGGCGTGGCCCCGTTGCCGCCGCTGGCGGCCGACGATCTGAGCGGCATTGGACGGACCAACGATGCCGTACTTTACGGGGGCGAGGTGACCCTGTGGGTGGACTGCGACGACGATTGGCTGCGGGAGCAGGGGCCGCGGG
>SLMF01000408.1 GCA_007133715.1 Planctomycetaceae bacterium | reverse complement strand
TCCACAAATTGGCGGCTTACGGCCGCTTCGGCAGCTCGCACCGCTGGCTGATCGACACCGACAACACGGGTGTGCCCAACCTGGATCTGCCGGACGGGTTGAGCATCGACGGGCTGCCGCTGGCCGGCCGCTTCTGGGACGGCGTGGTCCGGAACGGAATCCAGATCGATCCGGAGAGCGATCAAGTGGGTGTCAAGAAAGGCACCACTTGGTATCTGGACACCAACGCCAATCTGGTGATCGACACCAACGATGCGGTGCTGCCAGGCAATATGCCGGGCATGCCCATTGTGGGCGATTTCGACGGCGATGGCATCGACGATCTGGGCAGCTGGATCGATGGCGTCTTCTACATCGATCTGAGCAGTGTCCGGACCAACGGTCCCGTCAATCCGGATTCGTACCATCCGAACATCAACGGCTTCTGGGACGTGAAGTTTGACTTTGGTTTCACGGGAGTTCGTGAGCGTCCATTTGCGGCGGACTTCGACGGGGACGGCATCGACGACCTGGGTTTGTGGGTGCCGGATCGGAGTGGCGCCACCCCGGCCGAGTTGGCCGAATGGTACATCCTGACATCCGGTTTCGAGGAAACGCTGTTTGCACGGGCCGGGCACAGCTTTGCGGACCTTCAGGCGTTGACGCAGCCGACGCAACTGCAGATGCCGTTCAAACCCTGGCCGTTCGGCACCGACATTTACGCCCAGTTCGGCGACAATTTCGCGTTGCCCGTGGTGGGCAACTTCGATCCGCCCGTAGTGCCGCTCGAGGGCGGGGCGGCCGGTCCGCTGAGAGCCACCAACCCCGACAATCCGCTGGACGTCAGTGGCACCGGCGGCGTCTCGCCCCTGGATGCCCTCTTGGTGATCAATGTCCTCAACCATCATCAAGACTATCTCGACCAGGGTGCCTTTAACTACCTGAGCGGTGTTTATCCGGATGTCAACGGGGATGGCGTGATCAGCCCGCTGGACGTACTCCAGGTGATCAATCACTTGAACTGGCGGGCGGCGGCAGTTGCGGGCGAAGGCGAGTCGTGGGGGACGGTGGCAGCAAACTTGACGCTGGACCCGCCGCAACCGGCCGACGCCCTCCCCTTGTCACCCTCCAGCGAAGGTCTGCAGACCGTGGCTCCCGTCGTGAACGAGAGCGACGAACCGCGGGCGTTTCCCGCCGCCGATCTCTTCTTCGCCGAGTTGTCTCAAACTGCGGGCCGTGAGTACCCGGACAGTCTGGCGGCCCCAATGTCCGACGACTCGGACGCACTGCTCGGTGACTTGCTGGACGAGTTGGTTCAAGCCGTGGCTGACGGCTGGAGCTGAAATCACGGTTGGCGAGAGAACGTTGCTAACCTCCTTGGCTCTGCCCCGCAAGAGCCAAGGAGGGGGTTTCAGGTGAACCTGCCTAACTGTTACAAGCCGCAAACTCGGCCTGACCAGACGCTTGTCGCTTCGACTTTACCGATTACGCTCAGTTATCTGGTTCTTCGCTTTGTAGTACGCGTATGCGATTTGATTAGAATAGCAGTCGCAACGGCCGATCTTTCCTTCAGAGCCGCAAAATCCGAATGCGCGTCTCAGAAAGCGCTGCGCATTCGCTGTTTTTCTTTAAGGAGGTTTTGGCATGAATACGCTCGGTCAGCGCTTTGCTCTTGTGATTACTGGATTGCTGTTGGTCACACATGCTCAGGCCCAAGATTACTTGGCGCCGGTAGAAGACGCGCGTGTGTCGTCGCGGGTCGGTTGGGAGGAGCCTGTGTTTGATGGGCAATACGCATACGAGAAGACGGATTTTGCCAAGGAAGTGTATTGCCAGCCGCGGTGGGCCCATCGCACCGGGGTGTTTGGCGAGTATTTGTTGCTGCGTCCGCGGGATAGCGAAGTGGCTTACGGGGTGCTCGCGGATAACGTGGGGAATTTCCTGGAAACGGGCGAAAACCTGATCCAGCGGAGTCGCGTGTTCCTGGTCGATCCGGGCTATTCCTCCAATTACCGTTTGGGAGGCACGTTGGCGTTTTCGGATTGTTCGAGCCTGCGTCTGACGTACAGCAGCTACTACGGCAGCGACCGTGACGCCCGCTCGTTCGACCCCCAGAACGTGGGTGACGCCCGCATCGTGCCGATTTCGCTGCATCCGTTTCCGCAGGACGCGTCCCAGTTTCCGTTGGACGCCCAGGCTCGTTCGGCCATCCAGTACAAAACGGCCGACGTTGATTTCCGTTCCGTCCTGTGGGCCAGTGAATTGGGTGCGTTGAATTATCTGGTGGGAGGCCGCTATGCCCATCTGGACCAGCGTTATGCCTCGCTGTACGGCGGAACGGGTATGGCAGAACAGGCGGACTCGCGGGTGCGTTTTGACGGCGGCGGCCTGCGGTTCGGGCTGGACGGTGAACGCCACCACAGCCGTAGCGGGTTTCTGCTGTACGGCCACAGTGTGGTCAGCTTGGTGGCCGGGCAGTTCCACGCGCGCTACCAGTACGAGAGCGACCTGAATCCGTCGGTGCCGGTGGTCGACACCGGCTGGAATGCGGATCGTATTGTGAGCACGTTGGATCTGGAGCTGGGCGTGGGTTGGCAAAGCCGCTGCGGCCATCTGCGAGTCACCTCGGGCTACATGATCAGCTCTTGGTTCAACAGCGTGACCACCGATCAATGGCTTCGCGCGGTGGGACGGAACAATTACGTGGGCCAGCCGGATGGCATGAGCTACGACACGCTGATGTTCGATGGTTTGACGGTCCGAGCGGAACTCCGCTTCTAGTTGCCATCGATCCTGATCAGCTGTCGGGCCGAATCTTTGAAGCGGCAATCGCGGTGCATCGGGAACGCGGGCCCGGGTTTCTGGAATCGATCAATTCACCGAAGTTGATCATCGAGTCCTATTCGATTGGTGCGTTGGTTGTATATCGCGTATCTGCAGTGCGGCACCAATAGTCTCGACGATTCCCTGCTTGTATTGTACAATGCCGTGTTATCTGATGTGGAAATTTTCGGGCAATGAAGAGAATCTTCCCATGCTTGCCGCCCCGATTGGAACCACCGTTCAGGCCGCTGGCCAATTGCAGCTGACGCGGTTACTCCTCGCGCGGAACGCCGGTGATACGCCATGAACCCGAACCAAAATGAGTCGGACGTGAGCGCAGCTCTGTTGCGTCATGCCCCAATGCTGCCGCGCGACAGAGTGGTGCCTGTTTGCCACGAGGGCAAGCGATATTGGGTAAAGTTTCGTGAAGAACGAAAGACACTTCGACACCGCATTCTCAAGGGCAATGCACTTGCGGCACTTGCTCGCGAGAAAGATCTGCTGTTGGCATTCGCGAAACGAGGCGTGTCGGTACCCCGTATTGTGGCTTATTCGTCGGAATGCATTATTCTGACTGATCATGGACCGGACCTGACCATGGTCTTGGAGGAAACGTCCTGTGCCGACGCCATTCTGCGCCGCGTCGGTGAGGCGCTGGCCGAAATGCATGCGGTTGGCGTTGCTCATGGCCGCCCCTGCATTCGTGACATTTGTTGGGACAACAACACAGCGACTTTTCTTGATTTGGAGGCTGGCGCGCGTCTGGATGCCGGGCCACTACGGCAGGCCCGCGATCTTCTGCTTCTGGTGCACTCCCTGTTTTCCAGCAAGCCTGTGTATCACAAGCATGCCCCTGCTATACTGGAGGGATATATTGCCAATGACACAAAGAACGTATGGCCCGTAGCAGTCAAGATAGCCCGACGTTCGTATTTGCTTGAATTACTTGTAAAACCGATCATCTGGCGGCAACGGCAGCGTGGGAAGACCAGTAGTGAATTCTATGCTATTCCGACCACGCGGCGATTTATCAGAGCCTATGATTCCCAAGTTCCCACCTGAGGAAAGCTTGCCGGTTTTGCGCTCCTCGCACCTGCGAAATCAAGCTCTTGTTCCCAATCAGCGACTTGTCTCCGCGTTTGAGTTGTTCCCGCAACTTCTCGCGGGCACCCAAAGTGGTGTCTCCAGATCGTCCAGGTACGCCCGGATCGCCGCGAACAGCCGCCGGAAGTGGACCTCGTCACGCTGGTCGTAACGATGGAAATCCAGCTTGGGCGTCTTGGTCTTGACCAGCGATCGGATCTCCAGGCCGGATTCTTCCCAGGCCGCCCGCCCGGCGGTACAGGTAGGCGTAGCTGGACAACTGGTAACGGGTTCACTGGCCAGCGGCACCGTCGGCGTGTGAGCTTTCGGCAAGCGTGCAAAATTTGGCTTTTTTTCGCGGCCGCGGTTGGTCGGCCGTGGTCTGCGTGAGGTGGGGATAGTGGCGGTGTGCGGTGCTGGAGGTTCGAGGCGG
>SLMF01000485.1 GCA_007133715.1 Planctomycetaceae bacterium | reverse complement strand
GAGGGGGGCGCAGGGCACACCCTGCAGCGCCTGCTCGAACGCCTCTTGGCACTCGGCGGGCACTTCGCACAGAAAACGGGAGTTCGATTCGGCAAACAGCAGGGCCGCCCGCTGCTCGGCCAGCGGGGCCTCGGCCAGTTGATGCGGTACGGCATCCAAGCGGATCTCCGCGCCCCAGCCACCGGCAAACGCCATTTCGGCCAGTGCCACCGCCAATCCGCCTTCGCTCAAATCGTGACAGGCGCGGACACAACCCGCCTGGATCGCCCGGTGCAAACCGGCAAACGTCTGCCGCGCCTGCTCCGTGTCCAAACCCGGTGCCCGACCGCCACGCAGTTGATGAACCAAGGCGTAATGCGAACCGCCCCATTCGGCTCGTGTGCTGCCGACTTGATAGATCCGATTGCCGGGCGACTTCAAATCCATTGTCACGCACCGCCGCACATCGGCGACTTGCCCCAAGGCACTGATCAGCAGTGAAGACGGGATGGAGATTGTTTGTTTTTGGCCGTCCTGCTGGTAACTGAATTCGTTATTTAAACTGTCCTTGCCGCTGATAAAGGGCGTACCGTAGGCCAAGGCCACATCATGGCAGGCCAAAGCGGCTCGGACCAAACTGCCCAGCGTCTCGGGACGGTCGGTATAGCCCCAGCAGAAATTGTCCAGGATCGCGATCCGAGCCGGGTCGGCACCCACCGCCACACAATTCCGCACGGCCTCGTCAATCGCGCTAGCCGCCATCGCATACGGGTCGCAATCGCCCAAACGCGGATTCATGCCGCAGGCGACCACCAACCCGCGCTGCGAATCCAAACGAGGCCGGACCACCGACGCGTCGCCGGGACCGTCGTTCGACTCGCCCACCAACGGCTTGATGACGCTACCCGCCTGGACCTCGTGATCGTACTGCCGGATCACCCATTCCTTACTGGCGACGTTCAGCGACCCCAGGATCTGCAACAGTGTCCGAGTCGGGTCGCACTCGGCTGCCGACCACGCCGCACCGTCCGCAGAGCTGGCCAGCGGCTCGTCGGGCGGCGGCAGGTAACGGGCTTCGCGAACCACCGGCGGACGCCCTCCGTGCAGGAACTCCATGCTCAAGTCGCCAACCTGCGTGTCCTGGTACTTCAAGTGCAGCCGTCCGGTGGGAACAAAACGGCCGATGATCGTCGCCTCGACACCCTCGGCAGCGCTCAGAGCCTGAAAAGCAACCCAGTTCTCCGGCGGCACGGACAGCACCATCCGTTCCTGAGCTTCGGAAATCCAGATTTCGGTGTACGTCAGGCCCTGATATTTAAGCGGGGCCCGTTCCAGCCAGACCTCTGCGCCGATGTGCTCGCCCATCTCGCCCACCGCGCTGGAAAACCCCCCGGCCCCGCAGTCGGTCACCGCGTTGTACAGGCCCCGGTCGCGGGCGGCCAGCAAGACATCCAGCATCATCTTTTCAGTGATCGCGTTGCCGATCTGGACCGCCCCTCCCGAAATGCTCTCGCTCTGGCTGGTCAATTCGGCCGAGCTGAAGGTGGCTCCGTGGATGCCATCACGCCCGGTCCGCCCGCCCAAGGCCACGATCCAGTCGCCCGCCCGTGGCTGCTTGTGCGAGAGCTCCCGAGGCAGCAAGCCCACGGTCCCGCAATACACCAGCGGATTGCCCAAATAGCGGGAATCGAAGTAGATGGCACCGTTCACCGTCGGGATACCCATGCGGTTGCCGTAGTCCCGCACGCCGGCCACCACGCCTTTCATCACCCGGCGGGGGTGCAGCACACCGGGCGGCAGCTGCGACAAGGGCGTGTCGGGGGGCGCAAAGCAAAACACGTCCGTATTGCATACCGGCTTGGCGCCCATGCCGGTGCCCATCGGGTCGCGGATCACCCCGCCAATTCCCGTATTGGCCCCGCCGTAAGGCTCCAAAGCCGAAGGATGATTGTGCGTTTCAACCTTGAAAACCACGTTGTACCGCTCGTCAAAACGGATCACGCCCGCGTTGTCCTCAAAGACGCTGACGCACCAGTCCTGATCGCCCAACTGCCTCCGGATCTGGTCGGTCGCGGCGAAAATGGTCTCCTTCAGCATGTTCTCGAATTGCCGCTCGCCCCGCTCGTCCTGATACGCGATGCGACCGGCCAGCGTCTTGTGGCTGCAATGCTCGCTCCACGTCTGGGCCAGCGTTTCCAGTTCGATATCCGTCGGATCGCGTTTCAAGTCGCGAAAATACGCCTGCAGCGTCTGCATCTCGATCAGGCTGAGATACAATTGGCCCGTGCGGCTCAGATCCTCGAGCGCCGCATTTTCCAATTCGCGAATCGGCACCGTCACCAATTGAAAATCATACGTTGAACCGAACTCGAGCCGCTCCAAATCCAACGGGCCGTGAACCACCCGTTCGACGGATTCATTAGCCAGCACCCGGGAGCAAAACACGGGCAACTGCGAGGCGTCCAGCCCGGCGATCCAGTACTTACGGAAGGTCCGCACCGCCTGGACCTGGAGATCGAAGTCCCGGATCGCTTGTTCCGCACTTTGTGCCACCGGGTCCATCACCCCCGGTTTGAACAGCACATGGACTTGGACGGCCGCTGCGTCTCGCGTGGGCGGCGGCTGGTTCAGAACCGCATCGCCCCGCGGGGCCACCACGGTCTGTTCGACCAACGTGTCGGCCAGAAGCTCGCGGGCCACACGTTCCACTTGGCTACGATCCAGATCGCCCTGGATCAGGTACCCGCGGGCGGCGGTAACCGACACGGCCTGGGCGAACCCCAGATCCGCCGCGTCCCCTTCCGCCTGGCGACCCGCTTGATCCGGCAACCCTTCTGCCGGGTAAATGTCAACCTCCCAGAGCGTCACGATTTTGTTTTCCTGCCTGTAAAAGCTGCTCAAGTTGCACGAAATCCCCGCCCTCCAACGCGTGGCGGAACGCCGACAGCACTTTCTCAAACTTGTCTAACGACTGCAAGACATGGAGCCGGTTCTGGCCGAGAATTTGTTGCCACAACGCCGGGTTCGCACCCGCCACCCGGGTCGTGTCCCGCCAGCCGCCCGCCGCCACCTCCAAATGCTCGGACGGCGTCGCGGCCGCCAAAGCCGCCGCGACCAGATGCGGAACATGACTGATCGACGCCACGGCCGCATCGTGCTCCTCCGGTGTCAGGCGAACCACGCGAGACCCCAGCGAAGACCAGAACTCACCAAGCCGCTGAACCGCGGACCCGTCGCTGTCCTCCCACGGGGTGATGATCGCGACCCGGTTTTCGAACAGATTCGCCCGAGCATGACGGACACCGCTCTTCTCGCTGCCCGCCATCGGGTGACTGCCGATAAACACGCCGGCACCGCCCGTTCCCTCCCGCAACGCCCGGCAAATCGAGCCCTTGGTGCTGCCCGCATCGGTGATCAACGCGCCGGGCGGACAAGCCGCAGCGACTTGCCGAACCTGCCCCACGATCCGCTCTACCGGCGTACAGATCACCACCAAATCCGCACGACAAACGCCATCTTCCAGTTGCGAAGTGATCGAAGTAACCGCCCCCAATTGGCGGGCGATTTCCAGTCGCTGCGGGTTCCGGCCGATACCCACCACGCGGTCTGCCAGCCCCCGCTGGCGCAACCCCAGCCCGATCGAACCGCCAATCAGACCGACCCCCAGAATCGCGACCGTATCCCACGGCTTTACGTCAGACATGGACCGTCGTTCGCCCGGTTGCAAGGTCCCTGCTCGGTGTAGGCACGCTGAGCAGCTTGATAGACATCCGCGAGGGGTACCTTGTGCTCTGCCGCGACTCGGGAGCAGTCTTCGTATTCGGGCGAAAAACGTTCCTGTTCACCCCAGACGGCCACTTTGCCTTCCAGATCGCCCCAAATTGTCGGAACCGTGACGGCTCGCCGCGCCAGCTTGCTGCGTTCGGCGGTCCAGCGGCGGATGCCCAAGGCGGGCGTCTCCCGAAAGATGATCCCCTCCAAAGCGAAACGCTCGGCCGCCCTGCACAACACGCTCAGCTTCACTCCCGGACGGTTCTTCTTCATCTGAATCGCGGTGGTGTACACGTCCAAGGCGCCAGCCTCCCGAAGCAACTGACTGGTGTGACCCAAAACTTCGCCGCTGACGTCGTCCAAATTCGTTTCCAGAACCCAGACCTGGTCGTGCCCGAACTCCGCGTCCGTCTGGCCCACAAACAGACGCAGCAGATTCGGCTGATCCGCCAAGTCACGGCTACCGGCTCCATAACCGATCTGCTCGATCCGCATCGGGGGTAGCGGTCCGAAATCGTCGGCCACGGTCGCGACAATCGCCGCCCCGGTCGGCGTAGTCAATTCGGACTGAATAG
>SLMF01000752.1 GCA_007133715.1 Planctomycetaceae bacterium | reverse complement strand
TTTCACGCATTAGCAAGGAGCGTAAACATCCCCCGGGCGAGCCGGGGGCATTCGATTGGTTGGGGTGGCTGAGGGAGGTAGCTTGGAGCGTAACAATCCCCCGGGCGAGCCGGGGGCATTGGGTTGAATGCCCAGGCTGCGGGGGAGACGCAGCAAGCAACTTCCGGCCTTGGTGGCCTATCAATTGTGATTTGCGGCACTAGGAAAGACCCGGCGAATCGGTTATGTCTCAAGTACCCAAACAAGACCGCCCACGTAGCATGGCTTCGCGAGCCGTCAGGCTGGCTTGCAAGGGCCTCTGAGCCAGCCGGGCGTCTGGCGGGCTTCGAAGCTTGTACGAACGCCTTGGAATGGAACGAAGACGAGGAAACCGGAGATGCATGCTCGACAGGAAACCGCAGCCTCACTCACGCAATCGCAGCATTACGTCAGCCGCAGGAGCTTCCTTCGCTGCGCTGCCGGTGCCGCGGCAATCACCGCCGGCCCCTGGAACCACCTGTACGGCTCGGCCGATGACTTCGCCGCTTCTCCAGGCGAGGACGGGCGGCTCGCGCTGCCGTTCCACGAGCCAACCGAAGTCTTGATCTGCGGCAGCACGCTGTTCGCGTGCGATCTGGCCCTTCAATCCGCCCGCGCGGGCAAAACGACCACGCTGGTGATGGACAAGGCGAACCCGTGCTTCGAGGGCATCACGTGCCTCCGATCCTGGGTCCCGCCCGACCGCATTCCGGACCTGTTGCGTGCCGTTGCCACCAGCCCGGCTACAAGCGAACGCAAAGGCAACCGGCTCTATTTCAACGCCTCCCAAGCGGCGGTCGCCATCGAAGACCAACTGTGCGAAGCCGGCGTTCGCTTCCTTTACAACGCCGCCGTCGCCGGAGCGCTCGGGTGTGAAAGCCGACTGGTCGGCATCGTGTTCGGGGGTAAGACGGGCCTTTTTGCCATCCCGGCCGGCGTCCTGGTCGATGCCACGCCGGACGCCACCGTCGCCCGGGCTGCCGGAGCGAACACCAAGCCGCAGCCCGGTCCCCGACGTTACCACTATGTGGTCGATCTCGCCACGCCGGTTCCCGCTCGACAACGGAACTACACGGCTTCCAACGGGGCGCGCGTGTCCGTGGACATCGACCATTACTACGCCTGCTTCGACATCGAACTGGACTCGGCATCCGCCGGCCCCTTCGCTCTGAGCCGCGATTTTGCGGCGGTCTACTCGGCTGCCCTCGAGTGCCGATGGGAAGGCGACGAGCGGCGTTTCCGTGGCGCAGACGGTTTTCTTTGCAGCGGCGTCGACAGGCTCAACGCACCGCAGGGACGCGTCCCCGGGCTCGATAACCTGCTGGTCTTCGGACCCCAAGGCATACCAGACAACACGGTGGGCTCGCTGGTCTTGAAGAACCCGGCCGCCCTGTTTGACGCATTCCCCCACGCGCTGCAACAGCTCGGCTCGGCGACGCTCCCGGTCGCCGAAGCGGACTCGCCGTACGAATTCTGGAACCGCGCTGTACCGGCTGACAGCCCTGGACTGCCGGAGATGGTTCATGGCTTCACCGATCACGGTTTCGACGAGCCCGGCACGGTCATCGGCAAGGTGCGTTTTGATCCTCCCCGACCGGCGTTTGATACCGAAGTGCTTGTCGCGGGCGGCGGCACCAGCGGCAATGCGGCCGCCTTCACATCGGCCCGGCTCGGTAGCAGCACGACCTGTCTTGAACAGGGCTTGGAACTCGGCGGCACCCATACGCTGGGCGGCGTCACCAAACTCTGGTTCGGCAACCGTACCCGGGGCTTCCAGGATTACTACCACGCGATGGCTGCCACCAACGACGGCTTGAACGCGCCCGGTTTTTTCCAGGGCAGCACCAACGCTGGCTGCCACGTGCTGTTTCAGTCCACGGTAACCGGCGTGGCCCGAACTGGCAGAACCCTGCGGCGCGTGTACGTGCTGACGCCGCGGGGGTTGGCCAGCATCGGTGTCCGGCAAGTCATCGATGCCACGGGCGACGGCGCGCTGGCCGCCTGGGGCGGTTGCGGATACACCTTCGGTGGTATCCATGACGAGACGTCGCTCTGGGGGTCATTCGGCGTCTTCAGCCCGGGCCGGCAGGAAGCTCGACGGCAGTTCCTCTCCCCCTGCGATGAGCGCAGCCCGCTGGACAGCACCCGCTTTATCATGGCCATGCGGCGGCACTCGGCCGGCGGAATGCGGGGCGGCGACTTCATCAGTCGGCAGAAGCACGCCCCGCCCAGCTTCTTCCTCGCCCCACGCGAGTCGCGCCACATCCGCTGTGGTAAGACCATCACCTATCTGGACACCCTCGCCGGCCGCCGCTTCCGCGACGGCATCCTCCGCGCCGTGGCAAACCACGATATCAAGGGCATCGGCACCAGCGACGCCATCAAGGCCGGGTTCATCCACACGAACCGGCTGGCCGTTTTCGAGATCACGATCCCCTACGCCGCGCTGATCCCCAACGCCCTCGATAATCTCATCATCGCGGGCAAAGCCTATTCGGCCACACACGACGCGCTGGCGCTGGCACGCATGCAACCCGACCTCTGCGCCTTGGGCATCGTGGCGGCCGAGGCCGTTCACATGGCAGCCCAGAAAGACGTCATGCTGCGGGACATCCCGATCCGCGAACTGCAGGACGTTCTGTTTGCCAAGCGGATCCTGAACCGCGAGGATCTCGCCGAAGACGACTTCGGATTCTCCGCCCCAGCTGCCGTTTTAGCCGAACGTGTGGCGGCAAGCACCACACCGGATGCCGCACTCGCCGAATCCGCCATGCTGTGCCTGCTACCCCGCGAGCAGGCGTTGGCCGCACTCGCACCCCATGCCGCCTCCACCCTTCCGGCCATGCAACGGCTACTCTGCTTCCTGTCGGTCCCGGCCGGCGTCTCGGCCTACTTGGCCGCGGCCCGGACAGCCCTGGATGCCGAACGCCTGGACAGGGTTCTGCACGGGGCAACCTCGCATCCCATGCCCGACCATGGATTTGCCCCGCAACCCGCGTTGCTGCTGGGCTGCCTGGCCCATGCCCGCGAGCGTCGAACAACGGCCCTGTTGGCCAAACTGGCCCATCGACTCGGCACCGAAATGGGCGAACTCGACTCCGACTGGGGCTACCTCTTCGCCCTCGCCTGCAGCTTCGAACGACTGGCCTGCGCGGAAGGCATCGCTCCGCTGCAAGAGGTCCTGACCGCACCGATCCTGCAGAACCGCCTTGTCAGCCGCCACGATGACCTGCGCCGGACCGCCGATTATGTGGGCGAAAGGTATGCCTACCTGCGGATGGCCCTGGCCCGCGCCCTGACCCGCTGTGGCGCCGCCGCAGGCGCCCTCGCACTCTGCGATTTCCTGGACGAAGCTCGGGTCTGCCTGGCTCGGGCCGCCCGCGCCGAACTGGTCGCGGCCACAGGCCAGGATTTCGGATTCGCTGCGGAACTCTGGCACGCCTGGCTCCGGCAACATGGCCAGACATTGAAACCCAATCCCCTCGCCACCCCTTTCGCATGACACGTCGTTCTGTCCGCGATGCAATCACGTGGCGGAAGAACGGATGGAACCGCCGTTGCTCGACCAGTTGGGCCCGGAGGGCACCCTTAGCGCCGGCGTCCGGCCTCAAGACCTCGGCCTCACCGGCGGTGTCATCCACTACTCGGAAGATAACCTGGTTGCGCTGCAGGGGCCATGGACGCCAAGGCTGGAGACGGGCATGTGGGGCCTGTTCCGATTCCAATACCTGACGGCCGCCCAGGACGCCCCGGCGGAGATCAACTTCCGGCTGACCTATCCCGCCACGGAGCCCAGCACCACACCCCGAGTACTCAGCCTGCAGTTCAAGGGTTTCGCTACCGATTTCATCCCCACCGACGGCGCCCTCGCCGTGCTCTTGGCCCCGTAAACAACCGCCCCCCCCCACCGGTCTTGCACCGGTGAGAATAAGGTTTGGCAACCACCGTGGCAATCCTGAGAGTTTTTGGGGAAACCGCGTTGACTGGCCCCCTGCGCCACTCTGCCATCCTACGTTGGCCAAGCCACGGTGTCGCCCAGAACCATCCCATGGACAGCCGCTTGAATGTCCCGATATCCGCCGAGCTGTCGTAGTTGCTTGCCCAACCGCGCTGAGGTCATCGGGCCGGCGACCGTGTCGCCCTGATGCTGCCCGTCCTCGTAGCCGGAGCATCACAGTTCCAGTTCGTTCAATGAATCGAGCCGTGGACATTGACGGATCAACCGCTCCAGACGTGCGAGATCCTTGATCTGCTCGATTTGCTGCCGAAGATCCTCCGGCAACGGGCCGAAGCGGTCTTCCAGCAACCAGCAA
>SLMF01000588.1 GCA_007133715.1 Planctomycetaceae bacterium | reverse complement strand
TGTAAACAACTCTCCCATCGCATGTGACGGTGGGAAAATTGGTATGCACTTGGTCGAAACCGACCTGCCGCATGAACCGCCCATCTCTGTCAGCGAGGAACAGGTTGCTGACTTCGGTCCACCAGCAGTCGACGGTTTGGACGCTGCGGGTCGAGTTGAACACGATGTTGCCGTCGGGAAGATAAACGGCTTCGTAATCGGCGAAGCCGAGCCCGTCGGTCAATTTTCGTCGTTCTCCCGTCACGGCGTCTAATTCGTGCAAGTGGTAATCGTCTTCATGCAAGGATTTCTTCCATGCGAACAGGATCCGCTGGCCGTCGTAGCAAACGTCCGGGTCCCGAATGACCCCGCGAGGGTCTTCCAACAGGTTCTGCACCGAGCCGAACAGTCCGTCCAACTCCAGCAGGCAGAGAGCACTTCCGGGCTGAAAGTGGCGCTCGTTCTGAGCATCCGACTGACCCTCTGTATAGGCGTAATGAGAACCACCCATCAGAAAGTGTTTGACAAACACGATACGCTGGAGCAGGGGACGATGCGGCTCCAAACGGGTTGCCCGCCGGGCGAGCGCGGCATCTAAATAGAGTTCAGCCCACAGGTGTGGGGTGACCGTGGTCGGCTCGACATGGGTGACCGCAAGGCGTTCCTTCAGCGGTCCCGCCAGGTCGGCGAGATCATTGATCAGGTACCGTGCCCGTCCGGCCAACGTGAAATCGGCCTTTTCCTGCTCCCCATCTCGAGCGGGTTGGTCGGGAAACAAATTCCATGAGAGGACGCCGCTGGAATAATTCGGGCGGAGCCGTACGGCCAGTCGGAGGGAGGTGGTTTCGACAGGAAGGAACTGAAGCCGGTTGTACTGGTCTCGCTCGATACCATAAGCATCTTCCGTCTGGACGGGCTTCCACTGGCGACCGCTCCGATACAGCAACTGCCACGATTCGGGGATACGGCAGCGGCCTCCTCGAGGCCGATCGTCAAACCAGTAGACTTCGATCGCGGAGACAATTCGCGGTTCGGGGAAATCGTACTGGACCCATTCATCGCTTCCCAAGCGATTCCACCAAGTGAAGCGGGGTATCGAATGATCGTCGGAGTCTGTGGGCACGCGACCATCGCTCAACGCCTCGAACGTTCCTTCCAAATGCGACGCATCGGCCGCCAATTCATCTGCCGGGTGCGGACGTCGAGGCTCCAGCACGAAATCCTGATGGATCCAGTCGGCGATTGCTGCGAGGACCTGCCGATCCTGGGGGTGTTCTTTGGCCCACTGTCGAACTGCTCCCGATGCCTGGGCAGGATCTTCCACCAGGGCGTTCAGCAAGGGTTGATACCACGGGCGGGCGGAAAACGGGAGGTCGGCAAAGCTGGCAACCTGTTCCGCTCCGCAACCGCCGTCTTCCGCTACCACCGTGCCGTCGGCACCGAACGTTACCGAACCGACCTGATGCGCCGGCAGACCTGCCGTCAGAACGATCCACGCGACCACGAGTAACTGCCTAGGCATGCGACAACTCCTTGAAGGGACATTTGACAACCGAGGTGCATCGTGTTTCCAGACCACCCTCCAGTTTTATGAAATGATGACCAAGTGTGCAAGTTCCAGATTGACGTTGCTCTCCAGTGCGCGTCGGTTAGCGGAAGCATTGGCGATTTGTGGCGGAATACATCCGACACAGTCGCGACTTTCCGTTGCCCCCCCTCCACACCATTAAGATTGGGGGTCGGCGAACCGTCTTCTGAATTGCGTGCCTATTCTTGAACGCTGCCCGAGGGAAAGCGGATGCCTGTCCTCGAAAACAGGGTGGGGGCAGTGAATGGAAGGGTGCAAGTCGCCAGAGCGTGCTCGGGTTATTCGCTGGCATTCTCCTTTTGGTCGCAGGGCGCCTGTCTTCTGGCTCAAGGCCGAGCCAAGCTACCCTGCGGCACTACGAAGACTGCTTGCGTTCCGGATCCGACGCAAGGTGCATTCGTTTACCCCAAAAGATCGCCCCTCTTCGCGATCGCTCGAGCTAGTCCCCGGAAAGAGGTGGAGATCGGAACAATTCGAGGACAGGCATAATTTGCCCCCGACATTTCCGAAGCCGGTTTCGGGCTTGTTCCGATCTCTTGAAGCCCCGTGTGGGAAGAACTCAGGACTGTTCGGTATCGGCCGCAGCGGCCACGGGCTCCGGTTGTTCCGCCACCGGCTCCTCGACGAGTTCGCCTTGGAAGTCCAGTCGCCGCACTCTGCCTTCGTCGTCCTTGAATACGTCGATGCAGATCTTGTTCTTGCCTCGGAACGTGCCGCGGAGCAGCTCCTCCGACAGCGGATCCTCGACTCGATTCTCGATCGCTCGCCGCAACGGCCGGGCACCGAAATCGATGTCCTTGCAAGCCGCCTTGATCAAAAACTCCTTGGCGGCTTCGGTCAGCTCCAACGCGAAACCGCGTTCGCCCAACCGCTGGCGGACATGGGACAACTCCAATTCGATCACCGCCTTCAGATCCTCGTGCGTCAGATGGCGGAAGATGATCACATCGTCCAGCCGGTTGAGGAACTCGGGGCGGAAAACCTTCTCGATCTGCTCCTGCACCCGACCCTTCATGCTCTCGTAACTGGCATCCTGGTCCGGCTGTTGGAAACCGAACCCGGATTCGTTCTTGATCGCATCCGCACCCGCATTGGTGGTCATGATCAGGACCACGTTTCGGAAATCCACCTTGCGGCCGAAGGCATCGGTCAGTCGGCCTTCCTCCATGACCTGCAACAGCGTATTGAAGATCTCTGGATGCGCCTTTTCGATTTCGTCCAGCAGCACGACCGAGTAGGGTCGGCGGCGGATCTTTTCGGTCAGCTGGCCACCTTCCTCGTACCCCACGTAGCCCGGGGGGGCACCGATCAACCGGCTGACGTTATGCTTCTCTGCATACTCGCTCATGTCGATCTGGATCAGCGCGTCTTCGTCACCGAACAGGTACTCTGCCAGCGCTTTGGCCAAGAGGGTTTTTCCGACGCCCGTTGGCCCGGCAAAGATAAAGCAGCCGGTGGGACGTCTGGGGTCTTTCAGACCGCTGCGGCTACGGCGGACGGACCGGGCCACGGCCGCCACCGCGTTCTCCTGGCTGACCACGCGGCGATGCAGTTCCTGCTCCATCTGCATCAACCGCAGACTCTCCTCGGTCGACAGCCGGGTGAGCGGCACGCCGGTCATTTTCGACACGACTTCGGCGATCACTTCTTCGTCCACCATGCCGTCGGTCATGGCGGATTTCTCTCGCCACTCGCGTGTGATCTGCTCCTTCTTCCGCTTCAACTTGTCCGCCTGATCCCGCAGGGCGGCCGCTTTCTCGAAGTCCTGGTTGGCAACCGCCTCCTCTTTCTCCTTGTTCAACCGCTCGACATCCTCGTCGATTTCCTTCAGATCCGGGGGTCGGGTCATGGAACGCAGGCGGATCCGGGCGCCGGATTCGTCGATCACGTCGATCGCCTTGTCCGGCAGACAACGCGAGGTGACGTATCGTTCCGACAATTCGACGGCCGCCTCGATCGCGTCATCGGTGATCTGCACCCGATGATGCTCCTCGTAGCGGGGCCGTAGCCCTTTGAGGATCTCGACCGTCTCGCCCTTGGTGGTGGCTTCGACGATAATTTCCTGGAACCGCCGGGCCAAGGCGTTGTCCTTCTCGATATATTTCCGGTACTCGTCCAGGGTGGTCGCGCCGATGCACTGGATCTCGCCGCGGGCCAGCGCCGGTTTCAGGACATTGGCCGCATCGATCGCGCCCTCGGCCCCGCCCGCACCGACCAGGGTGTGCAGTTCGTCGATGAACAGGATCGTGTTCTTCGCCCGCCGCACCTCGTTCATCACCGCCTTGATCCGCTCCTCGAACTGACCGCGGTACTTGGTCCCGGCCACCATCATGGCCAAGTCCAACACCACGATTCGTTTCTCGTTCAGCAGATCCGGCACGTTGCCGCTAATCACACGTTGGGCGAAACCTTCCACAATCGCCGTCTTGCCGACCCCTGCCTCGCCCAACAGCACCGGGTTGTTCTTTGTCCGTCGGCACAGGATCTGGATCGCCCGCTCGATCTCCCGCTCGCGGCCAATCACCGGGTCCAGTTTGTTTTGTCGAGCCAACTGGGTGAGATCCCGCCCAAAGCTGTCCAACGCGGGTGTCTTCGACTTGCCCTTGGAACGCGCCTCCGAACGCTCTTCGCTCCGACTACGATCCCCCATGTCGTCCTCACTCTCCAGACCATGCCCCAGCAGATTCAGGACCTCCTCCCGAACGTCCTCGAGCTTCATTCCCAAGTTCATCAGCACCTGAGCCGCCACACCCTCCTGCTCTCGCAACAGTCCCAGCAAGATATGTTCGGTACCCACATAATTGTGGTTCAGGTTGCGGGCTTCCTCCATCGAATATTCGATTACTTTCTTGGCCCGCGGAGTTTGCGGCAGCTTGCCCATGGTCACCATCTCGGGACCACTCTGAACCAGCTTCTCCACCTCCAACCGGATCTTTCGCAAATCCACGTCCAGATTCTTCAGGACGTTGGCCGCCACCCCGCTACCCTCCTTGACCAGGCCCAGCAGGATGTGTTCGGTTCCGATGTATTCGTGGTTGAACCGCTGCGCCTCCTGGTTGGCCAGTTGCATCACCTTCCGCGCGCGGTCTGTAAATCTTTCGTACATAATTCCCTCTCGCGATCGTGCCGTCGGCTGATTCCCGTTCGGCGCCGATTATGCTGCCTGTGCTTCCGCCTGCTGTTCACTACCCGAATGCAACAACTGCCTCTCGCGGCCAATCTCCATCGACCACTTCTCCGACCCCTCGATGCTCTCCAGCGTTGCCAACTGCTGGGCACACGCTTCGAGCCTGCCCGTGCGACGGCACAGGGCAGCCAGCAGGAGCCGAGCATCCACATCCCGATCGCTGCGTTGCAATACCTGCCGCAACAGCGACTCCGCTTCCAACCAATGACCTCTTAAGTATTCCGATTGGGCTTGAACAAACAAGTCCTGCAGAGCCGCCCCATCTCGTGGTGCCGACAAACCGGCCAACTGGCGAGCCCCCCATGCGACTGAAATCCCCCACAAGCCCAACAGGGACATCCAGCCGAGCAACTGCCAGCGAAACGACAACGTTTCCGGCCACACGAAACTGGTAAGCAAACTGAAGTTGACGGCAACCGCAAAAAAAATTGCCACCAATAGCGCTCGCCAATCTCCCCGCCACCATAACCGCGGCAACCCGGGCCAGAGACAAATCAGCAGCGATGAGGCGTGCATCTCACCTGTCCTTCGGTATCCTTACCCCCGGCAGCGGACCCCGTGTCCACCTGACTCCCCAAAATTCTACCGTGAGCCCCAAGCGGGAGCAAGCCAACCTTGCGTTCTGAATCGCCTTTTACGTCCAATAAACGGTTCTCAAATCATCCTGTCGACGGATTTTCTGCCACACCCAGACTTCGAAACACGCCGATCTCCTTGTCACCGGCAGACAATCATGGCAGATTACACGTCCGCTCGACCCGTATCTGCGAATTGCATGCCAGAAAGCTAAAAAAATGAATACGCCGCAAGGTTGCATGTCCGAAACCCGCTTGCGATACCTCCAACGCCCCGCCCAGGTGTACGTGCTGCTGGACGGCCAAGCCCGTCTGGACCGGTTTCAATCGCTGACAGAACAATTGGTGGCCGCGGGAGTCCATGTGCTGCAACTGCGGGACAAGAGCCTGACGGATCGTCAGTTGGTCACGCGTGCGCGGCTGCTGTGCGAAATGACTCGCAATTCTGCAACGCTGAGCATCATCAACGACCGTCCGGAGATTGCGTTTCTGGCAGGTGCCGACGGAGTGCACGTCGGGCAGGACGAGTTGACGGTGTCCGATGCCCGGGCGATTGTCGGTCCGGAACGTCTGGTAGGGGTCTCGACCCACTCGATCGAACAGGTACGTCAGGCGATGAGGGACGGTGCGGACTACTTGGGGTGCGGCCCCACGTTTCCCTCGACGACCAAGTCGTTTGGGGAGTTCCCCGGCGTCGCGTTTCTCGGACAAGCGATCAGCGAACTCGATCGTCCCGCGTTTGCGATCGGGGGCATCGACGCCTTGAATCTGGAGCCGTTGTTGTCGATCGGTTGGACGCGGATCGCCGTCAGCTCGGCGGTGGTGCGTGCCGCGGATCCGGCGGCAGCAGCGCGTTGGCTGATGACGCGGCTGTCGGCCCCGGGGTCGTCGAGCCGAATGGCAGGTGCGGTCGGGTGACCTGGTTCACGGGTGCCCCGGGTCAAGACGTGCGGGCTACGGCCGCTTCCTGCGTCGTGGGCCGTCGGCTCAGACAGTCGCGGAGCAGCGATTCGAGACGCCGATCGAGATCGTCCAGCTGCTGCAGGACCTCGTTCTGGCGTTGGTCCAGTTCGTCTAACAGGCTGCCGGGCGGATGCTGGTCATTCATAGGCGGTGAGGCATGGCTGGAGGCAAGTCGCCGAACAGGGTGTACGTCGGGAGGGTGCATCGCAGTCGAATAGCGGCCCACACAAAACCGCGTCGGATTTGGAGAGCCCGACCCATATCGGCGGTTTTGTGAGGGTCTCGTAGAGCTTCCATCGGCAGCTCGCAGCCGACCGCTGAGCCTCGCAGGGAAAGTGACCGCTGAACCGATTGGGCAAAACGGGCAATTGAGCTTGACAAACCGGGGGCTTGAAGGATACGAAGAGCATCGCAGGGTTGCGTGGAACGGGCGTGCAGGGTACGGTGCCCGTGCTGCCGAGTTCCGAGCGCGGCCTGGTGGAGGGTTGGCAGCGGTGGTGGAAACAACGGAGTTTGCAGCGGCGGGCTGGCAGCGATGCGGGCAGGGCCGCAAAGGGTTGCGGGCAAGTGTCTGCCTGCTGGCGGGCTTGGCCTTGCTTCTTCCCGGTTGTGCGAGTTGGGATCCGGCCACTCGGGAGGGGACGACTCAGGAAAGCGAGTCGCTGTCATTCATGAGGCCCCCCTCGCCCGAGGGTCGCCAGTTGGGTTTGGATCCGCAGGCAAGGGAAATCGAGCGAAGTCTGGGAATTCGCTGATCGTTAACAGAAAAGGCGTAACCATGCAGGATGGTGGGAACGAGATGCTGGCGCTGCTGTGCGAGGAGGCGCGAGAAACCGCACTGTTGGAATCGATCGAGGCGTTATTGGGGTGGGACGAACGGACGTATCTGCCGCCGGCTGGCGGCGCTTTTCGGGCAGAGCAGATGACGTATCTGTCGGGCTGGATCCATCGTCGCCGCACCGACCCGCGGATCGGCGGCTGGTTGGACCAACTGCTGGATTCGCCGCTGGCTGCCGACCCGCACAGCGATTCGGGGGCGACGATCCGCGAGCTGAATCGGGAGTATCGGCGGCTGGTGAAGTTGCCGCCCGCGTTTGTCGAGGAATTGACGCGGGCCAGCGTGCTGGGGCAGCAAGCTTGGACCGAGGCCCGCAAAAACCACGATTTTCCGAGTTTCCAGCCGTTTCTGGAACGGATCTTCACGCTCAAACGCGAGCAGGCCGAACAATGGGGCTATTCGAACGAACCTTATGATGCCCTGCTGGACGACTTTGAACCCGGAGCGCAGACGGCCGAGGTGGCAGAGACCTTGGAGAGTTTGCGAGCCGGATTGGCGCCGTTGGTCGCGGCGATCGCCGAGTGCGGGAGGCAAGCGCCGAGTGAGTTGCTGCGGCGGGATTACCCGCGGGCGGCCCAGCAGGCATTTGGCGAACAGGCGGCAGCCGCGATCGGGTTCGATTTCCGCCGCGGCCGCCTGGATGTGACGCATCACCCTTTCTGTTCGGGGTTGGGGCCCGACGATTGCCGAATCACCACCCGTTTTGACGAACGGCATTTCTCTTCCGCGTTCTTCGGGATCCTGCACGAGGCGGGCCACGGGATGTACGACCAGGGCCTGCGAAGCGATCAGTTTGGTTTGCCGCCGGGCTCCTACATCTCGCTGGGCATCCACGAATCCCAGTCCCGTCTCTGGGAGAACCTGGTCGGGCGGAGTGCCGCATTCTGGCAGCACTTCTTCCCGCAGGCCCAGCAGCATTTTCCGGAGGCGCTGGCCGGAGAACGCTGGGAAGACTTCTGGTTCGCCGTCAACGCGGTCCGCCCGTCGCTGATCCGTGTCGAGGCGGATGAGGTCACGTATAATCTGCATATCATCATCCGGTTCGAACTGGAACGAGCCGTCCTGTCCGGTGAGTTAACCGTGGGCGATCTGCCTCAGGCTTGGAACGAGCGTTATCGGAAATACCTGGGGATCACGCCCCCCGGGGACGGGGATGGCGTCTTGCAGGACATCCATTGGAGCGCCGGGTTGGTGGGCTATTTTCCCACCTATTCGCTGGGCAACGTCTTTGCGGCTCAATTCTTCCGCCAAGCGGAGCAGGATCTGGGCGATTTGACGGATCGCATGGGCCGCGGTGATTTCGCGCCCCTGAAACAGTGGCTGAATCAGCACATCCACCAAGTCGGGCGGTGCTATCGCGCGTCCGAATTGGTGCAACACATAACCGGACAACCTCTGTCGGCCGAACCGATGATCCAGGGTTTACGAGACAAGTTGCTGCCGTTGTACGGGCTGGCTTGAATCAATCGGGGTCCGCGGTGTCTTCGACATCGGTGGCAACGAGTTCCGCACCGCCGGTTTCGGTGGCTTGGGCCAGCAGGCCCTCCAGAATTGCCGGAATCTCAGACGCCGGGATGGCATAGCTGCCGATCCGACTGGCCCGAGCGATATTCAGTCCGACTACGGACCCGTCCAGGCCGACCAGGGGCCCGCCACACTGGTTGGGACGCAACACCGTGTCGTGCTGCAACGCGCTGGGAAAACCCGAACGGCGATTGCTCAACTGACCCCCGAGATTGTCTTGGAAATTCGCCCGATCGCCATGCACTAACTGCGTCCACTCGCCCAACTCCGCGTCGATCTCCAACGTCTCGTCGCCCCGCAACACGCTCAGCTTCACTCGCCCACCGGGGCGGCGGAGGCGAATGGCGTCAATCAATGCGTCCCGATCGGACATCGGTTCGCCATCCAGATGCGTCACCACGTCGTTGATCCGGAGCCCCGCTTGGGCGGCCGCACTGTTTTCCAAAACGCGATGGACTCGCGGGCCTCGCGTACTGTCCTCCAACACGACCCCCAAAGCCGGACGGCGACGTTCGATCTCCCGCTCCGCGACACTGACCACGCCAATCGAAATCGGCAAGGTTTGCAGACCGGTGGTGGCTAACCAGCTGCCCACCGGAGGCGATTCGCTTTCGCTCCACTGCACGGCCGTCACCTCCCGGTCCCCCTCCAAACGCAACAGAGCCAGATCCCATTGCTCGTTGACGGCGACCAGCGTGGCGTCGACAATCCGGCCCTCGAATAACTGGCACCGCAACGGTTGATCCAATTCGCTGGCCTTCGTCAGCACGTGGCCCTCGTCCGTTACGATCGCCCCCAACGCGACTCGCCGACCGTCCGACATCACATGCACCGTGCTCCGCGACACCTCGCGAATGGCATCGCGAAAAGCCCGTTTGACCAACGAGGTGTTTCGCTCGCTGGCCGGAAGCGTGCTGACGCTAAGACTCAGCAGCAGACCAATTACGCCCCAAATTATCCCTCGAAGCAAGTAATTCACGCGAAGAAAAACCATCGACGATGCTCCTGGATTCAGAAAAAGCCCTCGAAAGGCTACATGCTCGCAGCCCGTGGTCATGGTTCGAGCTCAAGCCGGCTGGGAGACCGCTGCTGCCCCACCACCAGTTCCAGCGTGAGTTCCTGTTCGCCCCGCCGCAGTTCGATCTGCACTTTGTCACCCGGTTGCGTATCATTCACCAGCAGCTGAAGCGAAGAGAAGTCGGAGACAACTCTTTCGGCAAACTTCAGGATCACATCCCCCGGCTGCAAACCGGCTTGGGCCGCGGGCGTTCCGGGATAGACTTCGGCCAGCCGAGCAGTGGCTGCCTCGGTGTCGCCCCGTACGCCGATGAACGGACCCGTACCCGGGAAATGCCCCCACTCCTCGCTCTTGACCAGACGGTCCCAGGTTTCCTGATAGGCGTTGATCGGCACATGCATGTTGGCGGTCAGCAACCGCCCGATGCGGCTGTTGATCCCGATCACTCGGCCTTCCATGTCAAACAACGGCCCCCCAGAATCGCCTCCGACCAGAGTACAGTCGGTGGTGATGGCAAACCGATCGGTCAACAGGATGCGGCCGAGACGCACGACGGGCGAACGGCCTTCCTGATAGCCACCCGGATGCCCTGTGACCAGACACCACTGACCGATCCGCAACGGTTCCTCGGCCGATGCCATTTCGGCATACGGCCAGGGACCCGGCTCCTCGATCTTCATGAGACCGGCATCCAGCGTGCGGTACGCGCCCAGCGTCTTGCCCCGAACTTGCCGACCATCCGGCAGGACCACGCGCGCCGCACGATTGGGAACCCCGCCGACATGCGCTGCCGTCAAGACGTAGCCATCCGGGCTGATGATGACACCACTGCCGTGCGCCGAACCGACGATGATGCCCACGGTGCAGGCCACCGCTTTTTTGGCCAGCTCCTGCTGATGCCGTTCCATCACCTGCAGTTCAGCCAACGATTGCGGTTCCCGCCCGCCAAAAAAAATACTCTCCAAATCGACTTCCGACGACTCGGACGCAACGACCGACGAAGGAAATGCCGTGACCAGCAGGGCCAGAATCAGTAACCACCCACACCGAGCGGAAGGGGACGAGGAACCGAGCCCGCCCCGAATGTGCGAAAGACTCATGATCTGTTTCGTTCCGTTGAAAAGCGACTAGGCTTGAGCTACAACACCCAAACTCTGGAGAAATGATTACCAACGCCGCTATTGCGACCACCCCCGAGTTCTCAGGATTCGCTGTCGCCAATCTGCGGGGATCGCCGACCGACTTCTTCTTCATAAGTTACTTTCCAGCTTACAACGCGTCCAGCATTTGCAGCAATCAACGCTTTTTTTTATCAGGACCTTTGCGAAAATGTCCAAACTGGTAATCGGCTGCGGTTATCTCGGCTCCCGAGTCGCCCGGCGGTGGCAGACTCGCGGCGAAACCGTCTTCGTGACAACACGTTCCCCCGAACGTGCGGAGCAGCTTTCCCAAAAAGGGCTCGTGCCTCGCGTCTGGGATATCGTGGACACTTCGCGGTCCCACTCCTTACCCCCTGTCCAGACGGTGGTCCTCGCTGTCGGCTACGATCGGTCCTCCGCCGCAACTCGTGAACAGGTGTACGTCCAAGGATTGGACCACGTGCTGCAATCGCTTCCCCCCCAGGTCGAGCGGCTGGTGTACGTCAGCTCGACCGGGGTTTATGGGCAGACAGACGGTGGTTGGGTGGATGAGGAGTCGCCCTGTGAACCGACTCGCTCCGGCGGACAGGCATGTTGGAAGGCGGAACAAATGCTGAAAACACACCCAGTGTGGGGCGGTCGCAGTGTGATCCTCCGCATGGCGGGCCTGTATGGCCCGGGCCGCATCCCTCGCTTGAATCTCCTGGTGGCAGGACACCCGTTGCCCGCAGCGGCAAAAGGATTCTTGAATCTGATCCACGTGGAGGATGCGGCCGACGCCGTTCTGCTGGCCGAATCCGACCAGCGCTGCCCTGCGACCTACTGCGTCGCGGACGGCCAACCGTGCCTGCGTCGCGAGTTCTATGAGGAACTGGCTCGGCTGGTCGGCGCGCCCGCTCCCCAGTTTGTGCCCCCCCAGACAGGCTCGTCCGCCTGGGAACGCTCCGGTGCCAACAAGCGAGTCGACAGCCAGCGTTTCCTCCGCCACTTCGGCCACCAGTGGCGGTACCCCGCTTTTCGGGAAGGGCTGGCCGCCAGCGTGGTGGATGTCAAGGTGCCATGACCTTGGGAACGACTCGGTAGGAACGGAGGGCCACAGGCTGTGTCGGGAGAAAGCCCGCGTGCCGCAAATCAAAATGGACAACCCACCGAGCACCCCCATCGCGCTGGTTCCCGACCCGTAGCCAAATCCCGATCGCAGGAGGGACATTCTTACCCGTCTTGGATGTTCCGTCGGGCAGGAATGCCCAACCTACGAGCGGATGCAGTACATATTGTTCGAGCTATTTTGTTCCCTTTTATGGGTTTTATGTAACGTCAATTGTGATTTGCGGTACTAGCTGCCCGGTGCCGAGTGTCGGGCCCCGGTTGCCGACTCCGCGGAATCGGACGGATTGCCCATCAGACCGGCTAATCGGCCCAGCAGCCGAAAGTAGAGCCACACCGCCAGGTTCACGCCGACCGCGCCGAGCACGCGCAAGGGGAACCAGGTTCTCGTCAGGAAGTGGAAGGCGAGCAAGCCGCCCAGGACCAAACCGGCCGACACCAGATAAAGCGGCTTGACCAACGTGCGGTGAGCGCGGAATTGGCGAAAAATGGCTTGCGACCACAAATTCAACGCCGAACCGCTTTCGACCACACTCAACAACAGCATCGGGAAAAGGCCCCAGACACTGACGACGCCCAACAGCAACGCCGGTCGCTGTCCAGAGACTCCCAGCCAAAAGGGCACTTGGCCCAATAGCAGGCCTGGCAACGCGGCCAGCCACAGCGGGTTGAAGACGTAGATCGCGTCGAACATCCAGTCGACGAAGTTCCGGCCCGGCCACTGCTGGACTTTGTCATACCCGTGGGCCGTATCCTGCAGGATCGTCAGCCCGCATACCGCAGCGGCGGTCAGGTAAACCAGGACCAGCGGCCCCATCAGCATGCCCAGAGCGATCGCAAAGAATTGATCGATCATTCCGCCACGCATGAAGTGCATGAACTGCTGGAAGATCGTGGTCAGGCCAAGCGCAAACACGGACAGCATCGCTCCACGCACCAGGGCGCGGAAATCGATCAGAAACAGGAGCAACCCCGGGAACAACGCGACTCGCGACGTCGGAACGGACACTCGCGACCGATGGACTTCGCGCTCCGCTCGCTCGAGAATCTCCCGCGCATGCTGGGACAAGGCGTCTTCGTTCGGGCGAGAGGCGTTCGGGTCGGTCATGAACTCGCACCGCCGATCAGCCGCTGGGCAACCGCGGCCTCAGCCTTCGAACCAACGCGGCGGGCACTCCCCAGCCGCGAGCCGGACCGGGGCGTGCCAGCCTTGCCTAACCCTCGCTGCGGTCGGAAACGCCATCGGTACCCGCTGTGATGTCACTGCCGGAACGCCGTCGGTCTTCCACCAGGGCGCCTCGCCGTACTCCGACAATTCAAGCCACAACACCACACAGCCGACGGTGAGGGCCACAAAGGCCAACAGCAACAGCATGGTGTAAATGTCCGTTGGCGGCTTCCGCTCGGTACGCCGTCTAACCGGTCCTGGTGCGGTCCGTGAGTCTCGTCGCGACACGGTCTCTTACCCTTATCATGCCTCGTTGCGTTCGCTCGTCAATCTGCGCTACCGCCCGGTTCGGATCGGTCTTGACCACCACCGCGTGACCAAGATAGTTGTTGTCCCGAAACAACTCCAACCGGTGGCCGACTCGTAAACCGTCATCGGAACCCAAAGACACCTCGATCAGATTACTCTGACCCACCGCAGTGACCAAACCATCCAACACCGGAGGAACGGCATCCGTGTCCATGTCCACGTCCACGCCCGCCGCCTCAATCACCCGTTTCATGTCGCTGACCTGGGCTACCAACTGCTGCGACCGTTCCTGCAACGTCCGCTGGGTTCCCATCGCGGCCTGCAACCGATCCGTCAGACTTACGACACGCTCGAACTGCTTGTCCCGGTCCGCTTGAGTCAGCCGGACCTCATCGCGAAGCGTCTCGACCGCAGAACGCAAGGCCTCGACGGTCGTCATCGTCACGTTCAACGCTTCGGCCGACTCGCTTTCCGTCACCTGCAGCGTTCGCAGCTGAGCTTCCCGCTCCGTCAACAGCTGCTGGACACTCGCCAGCCGGGTTTCCAACGCCCCGATCGCGTGGCGACGCGCCGTTTTCTCAATGGCGGCCTGCTTCTTCAACTGGTCCAATTCCGAACGCAGATTGACGTTCGTCTCCCGTTCGTTCTTCAGCTGGTGCATCAACCCCAAGCCATACGTCGCCGTTGGCGTCGGATTGGTTACCAACATCTTCCAGTTTCTATGGGTTGCGAACACAACCACCGAGAAACTCATGAACACCAAGCTCATGACGAAGATCGCTACGGTGAATATCTTGCCCAACAGTGTCATGGTCCGGCACCTCGAGAAGGTCAATCCGCGTTCAGTAGATTATTCGGTGGCAAATACGCCGCACCCTAGTATATTTTCGCGCCGTTCACGCTGTCAACGAAAAGGGTCCCGGTTTATTATCGTATCCCCGTGGGGGGCTTATTCCTGTGTTTTCGCCCGCTTGCGTCCGAGAATCCGATCTCCGATGCCTACAATCGACACAGCAAAACAAAACAGAAGGCAGATCAGGGAAAACGAGTCACCCCACAGGTGGTATTTGCTGGTCCGAGCATGCGGTTGCACGTCCGCATAAAGGATCGCTTCTTCTCGCCGACCGCCGCGCGAACCGATACGACCGTTCGCATCGATATGCGCGGAAATTCCCGTGTTGGCCGCAATGACCAACGGCAAACGATTCTCCACGGCGCGAAATACATTGCAGGCCAGATGCAAGTCCAGGATGCTGGACCCCCAGAACCAGCCATCGTTGGTAACATTCACTAACATGTCGGGAGGGGTTCCCGCTCGTTGCAAGGCGACCACCTGCCGCCGGATCAGATGCGGCACGGTGCTCTCAAAACAAATGCTCGGCGAAAGGACCACCTTTCCCACCCGAAAAGCCTGAGGCACCACGCCTGGTGTCAACCCTGCCGCCATGGGAGTTAAATCGTAGAGCAGGGGAAACCGCTCCCCAAACGGAATGTATTCCCCGAACATCACCAGGTGCTGTTTGAAGTAGCGCGCGCGAACCTGGCCCGAGGGTGCGATCAGCAGGGCCGCATTCAATCGCTCTGCCCGACCGCCCGCAAATCGCTGGGTGTCGCAACCGACGATCAGCGAAACTTGGCGACCGCCCCCCGACACCTCGTTCAACCGGCTGGTCACATAGTCGGTCTTCTGCCGAAACGCTTCCTCCCAAGCCTGCAGCGAGCGCTGAAATCGCTCGGCGGACAGCCCGCTCTCGGGCGGCGGGTTCCACGGCGGGGCGGCAACCACATCGCCTAAGGTGCCCGTGAACGCCGATTCGGGCCAAACCACCAGCTCGACCTGGGGATCGTTCTGCACCGCTTGGAGGCTGAGTTCGAGATATCGCGAGAACACGGCCACATCCCGCTCCGGATCCGCCTCGAATACGGTATCAAACGAGCCCTGAATGAGGGCCACTCGAAAGGAACGCTCGCCATCGGCCGAACCCGCATCGCCGGCCGAGATCCGCACCCGACCATACAGCGGAACGACCAAGATGATCGCGGCCGCAAGGACCAACCGGCGACAGCGAGTGCCCCGCGAAAGGCGAGCGTCCCAGGCTTCCGCCACCGCGGCTGCCACCATCATCATGACAAAACTGACCGCGTAAGCACCCGCGAGCTCGGCAACTTGTATGAGACTCGTCCAGCCCACCTGTGTGTGCCCCAGCAGCCCCAGCGAAAATCCCGTCAGGGCATGCCCGCGGAACCATTCCAATCCGGTCCAAACCAGAGGAGCGGCGACCAG
>SLMF01000744.1 GCA_007133715.1 Planctomycetaceae bacterium | reverse complement strand
GTCAGACAGGGTCAGACAGGTCAGACAGGTCAGACAGGTCAGACAGGTCAGACAGGGGAGACAGGGGCGGGCGGGGGCGGACTAGGTTTTGGCGTTTTTGATCAGCGTGACCTGATTGCCTTTGTTGTTATAGACCACCTCGTCCATCAGGGACCGCATCAGCCAAACGCCGCGGCCACACACGGCTTCCAGCTGTTCGGGTGAGGTCGGATCAGGTAATTTCGAGGGATCGAATCCGGGGCCCTCGTCGGTGATCACAAATCGGGCACCTTTCTCCGTAATACTTACTTTGACCAACACTTTACGGTCACAATACGGAGGCGTTCTCCGACGTTCTTCCATCGCTTTGTTGTAGATCTCGTCGTCTTCCATCTCACGCAGCTCGGAACTCAACTCCAAATTGCCATGATGCACCGCATTGCGCATGGCTTCTTCCAAACCCAAGCAGACGAGATCCTCGGTGCCCTCGTCGCAGATTCCCGCGTTCCGCATACATCCACTGACATATTCCAACAGATGCGAAATCAACTGGGTGTCGTTGTCACGGATGACAAACGTGCTCTCCGATTCGGTTACGCTCTGCAAAAACCGGTTCAATTCTCGTTTTTCCCGGCTCAGCGTCAACAATTGCTCGACAATGCTCGGCAGCAACCGAGCCAAGCCGGTTTTCGGCACATACGCCCGGGCCCCGCTCTCCACCGCCTCGGTCGCAATCTCGTCACTGCCATTGCCGGTCATCATCACAATCGGAACCTGCGGGTCCAACTGCCCCAGTTCCGCCACCAGTTCCATGCCATCCATGTTCGGCATGACCAAGTCGGTAACGATCAAGTCGGGAGCGACCCGCTTGACAACCTCCAGGGCCTCCAACCCGTCACTGGCATATTCAACGTGAATGTGACCGTTCTTTTGGAGCAGCGAGCCAACAAGTCGTTGGTCGATGCGGGAATCATCAACTACAAGTACGGTGGGCATCGGCCTATACCACAGGAACGGTAGCAAGACGGGAATCGCCACGAACAGCAAACAACACGATATTCTCTATTGTGCTTTGCTAACGCATCGTCTGCAAGACGTCCCCGCAGAGAACTTGCCGACAGATCCCACCCCGGGAGGGGCGAGCGAGGGGTCAACGCCTCCATACAGGCACATCTTTTTTCCTAGATCATGCGGCAGTGAATTCGATTCGGGCGTGTGCCGCCGCCTCCCGCAGCTTGCTCATCGCCACCTTTTCGATCTGCCGCACCCGCTCCTTGCTGACCCCCATCTGTTCGCCGATTTCCTTCAACGTCTGGGGGGATGTATGGCGAGCCAAGCCAAAACGTTTGGCGACCACATCCCGTTCCCGGGCAGACAGGCACCCCATAATCGCAGATACGTTCGCTTCATGTACCTGCTGAACTGCCTCTTCCACCCCCGGATGACACCGTTCGTCGACCAAATCCTGCATGGCCTCCTGACCGTTGCGAAACCGGCTGGCTTGGCTGATCCGCTTTTGGTACGCCCGGGCAAAATTCCGGGTGATGGCCCAGGTCGCGTAGGTGCTGAACCGGTTGCCCAACGCGTAATCGAATTTCTCGGCCGCTCGCAGCAGGGAAATGTTGCCATCGCTGGCCAAATCGAATACGTCCTCGTGATGGCTGCAGTACCTCTTGGCAATCGAAACCACCAATCGCAGGTTGGCCCGCAAAATGTGATTCTTGGCCTTCACCGCCCGCTGATACAGCTCGTCAACTTGAGCCATTACCCGCAAATTGGGGCGCTCAGGGGAGAGCGAGTCCCGCAACTGGCTGGCCTTATACTTCAAGTAGTTGTACTGGCGGAACAAATGCCGCTCTTGCTCTGCCGTCAACAGCGGCACATCGTACAGGCGAGCCAGGTAATTCGGCAGGCCCTGCGGTGCGCGAACCCGCCGAACTCCCCGTGCGGGGGGAATCGGCGCCAGGATCTCGCGTTCGGCGTGCCGGACTTCAAAATCCTCCGAATTGGGCATGAAATCCAACGGCAATTGCCAGACCTGCGCATACCGCTCCTGACGCAGCCACTCCCGCAACGAACGAACCGAACAACCATATCGCTCCGCTAATACGGCCAGCGGCTCTCCGTCGCAATACTGCTGGATGATTTCTTGCTGAATTTCTTCCGGTTTTTCGGACGCTGGGGCGACTTTCTTGTTGCTCATGATGCTCTCTCACCTGAAATGGGGTGTTCCGATACTCGAAACCGTCCCGTCTGCTGAGGCCGCACGCGGTGCTTCTTGCTTCCTGCCCGATTCCACCTGGGCCATTAAGAAACCCAATCGGTGGAACGGGGTACCGAAACAAGAGAGATTTTGGAAAAGAACGACTTCGTCGGTCGCGTGGGGACCTGTAATCGCGGCAAATCATGTCCTTGCGGTGCCCTACCGTTACCCCACCCGACCTCTCGGTAGAGAAAACAATACCATCCCTTCCGGCTTTGATTTGACTTTCGCTTGTTTCCAAGTGTTATTCGTCAGAAAACACCGCGGCTATTCCTCGCGATTCCCCTTGTTTTCCGCGCTGTGCAAAGCATGCAAGACAGTATTTTACCCTCTCCCAGGCAAAAAATCACCCTCCCAACCGCACCGGCATGCGCCGCGAACCCCAGGTGCCCGGCGAATCGGAAAATACCCCTGAACAGCGGGTTCCACATCCGCTGCATGACCCCTCCGCGGTGAGGTTCCAGTCCGATAACGTGTAGCCGTCCCGCCCAATCAATACCTGACCACACTGATGGCAATAGGTGCTCTGGCTGACCTTGTCCTGCAGATTCCCCGTGTAGGCATAACGCACGCCGTTGTTCCGGGCAGTATCACGAGCCCTCTGAAGAGTGTGCAAGGGAGTGGGCGGTACGTCGCTCATTTGGTGGGCAGGGTGAAATCCTGTGAAATGCCAGGGTACGTCGGGACCCAACCGCTCGACTACCCAACCCGCCATCCGATCCAACTGGCTGTCCGAGTCGTTGTGACCGGGAATCACCAGGGTGGTGATCTCGAACCAGACCGACGTTTCGTGCTTCAAATACACGAGCGTGTCGAGGACGGGTTGCAGCGGCAATCCGCACAGCCGCCGATAGAAGTTGTCGTCAAACGCTTTCAGATCGACGTTGGCGGCGTCGATGTGCCGGAAGAAGTCGGCCCGCGGCTCGTCACAGATCTCTCCCGCGGTCACCGCCACCACGTGAATCCCCCGTTGACGGCACGCCTGCGCGACATCGATCGCGTACTCGATAAAGATCACGGGGTCGTTGTAGGTCAGTGCCACGCTGCGGCATCGCAACTGCTCCGCGGCCTGCGCAATTCTTTCGGGCGAGGCCGAATCGGCCAGCACGTCCATCTGGCGGGACGTGCTGAGATCCCAATTCTGGCAGAACTTGCAGCCCAGATTGCAACCCGCGGTGCCGAAGGAGAGCACGGGGGTGCCGGGCAAGAAGTGATTCAGCGGTTTTTTCTCGATGGGGTCGACACAGTACCCGCTGGAGCGGCCATAGGTCGTGGACACGATCTGACCGGCTTGGCACGCGCGGACGAAGCAGAACCCGCGCTGCGCCTCGCGCAGTTTGCAATGGCGTGGGCACAGATCGCATTGGATGCGCCCGTCGTCCAGCCGGTGGCAGTAGGCCGCCAGCGGCTCTGATTCCTCCTGCGGGGGGTTGGTGTGAGGCGTGTCTTCGACCATGCTGCGGACTCCTACAGGAAGCGGTCGGGACCGAGCGGCCTCTACAGCTCGGTCCAGAAGCCCGGATTGGGCACCGGATACTGCCCGTGCTCATCGGCCTGCACGGGTGGGGGCGTCTCCTCGGTCATTTCATCCAGTCCCGGACACCACTGGAATTCCGAGGCCAGGGTCTGCTCCCACGTGGTAATCTGGCCGGAATGCACCGCGGCTCGCCCCATGATGTCCGCCAGATTGGACAGTCCGGCGTGGCGGGCTTCGTTCATCGGGCGGTCGTTGCGGATGGCGTCCAACAGCAGATCCCAGGTGGCTTGATAGGGGATCGAGGCCGGATCGGGCTCGGGTTGCCAGACGATGTTGTTCTTCTCGATCCGCTGGTCCTTGTAGATCTGGACGGTGGGCGCATGGATGTCGCCGGAGAATTGGGCGGCGCACTTGGTGCCGTGCACGTAGGTGGCGAATTCGTTGTGGCACTGGGAGAGGTAGCGAGCATCGACCACGGCCTTGCTGCCGTTGGGGAAGGTGTACTCGATATGGTACGAGTCCAGGTTTTGGGCCGGATCGCGATTTAGGGGTGCTCGCCCGCCGATCCCGTGTGCCCGGCTGGGCAGGGCGTCGGCCAGCCAGCAGACTTCATCGATCT
>SLMF01000461.1 GCA_007133715.1 Planctomycetaceae bacterium | reverse complement strand
TTGCTTTTTGTGCGCGTTGTTGACCTTCTCCACGGACTTCAGTTCCAGCAGAACCTTGCCCTCGACGATCAAGTCAGCCCGGAAACCTTCCTCGAATCGTTCGCCCTCGAACTCGATCGGCACCGCTACCTGACGCTGCACTTTCAATCCCCGCTTCGCGAGACGACGAGCCAAGACTACCTCGTAGACCGTCTCCAGCAGGCCCGGGCCCAGCGCCTTGTGCAAGTGAATCGCCTCGTCCACCACGATCGTTCCGATTTCGTTCTCGTTCATGACAAGCTCCTTTCGCGTAGGGAAGAAATGACGTTGTTGTTAGTAAGAGATTACTCTCACGGAGGCACGGAGTACACAGCGTGTGCGATGTCTTTTTTCTCCGTGATCTCCGTGTCTCTGTGAGAGAGATCTTCAAAGCTCCCCATTGAAAGCGCGGGACTGGAGGCAGGCGAAGAGGGCGTCCAGTTCGGCGAGATGCCCCACATCGTGTCCCAGATGCGGTCTACCCTGGACTTGAGTTCGCCCGTAATCATGCTGGATGTCTTCCGCTAGTTCACCAGGGATCTGCAATGGTTCCGCTCCCTTCGTTTTGTCTTCGCTCACGCCGCGGTATTCGGCTCTGCAGCGCGCAGATACTCCGTAATCATGGCCAAAGACGGGTCCGTTTGTGGTTCACGAGCGTCAAAAATAGACGTATCGTGCCCGAGGTTTGGTTGTTGTTCAACGGTGTCTCGCTCCCAGGCGAGTCATTTCCATGATCGCCTTTCTCACGCACGGTGACTCCCGCCTGAGTCAGGGATTCTGCAAATCGCAGGGCCTCCTGCATCAAGCAGGGGTGGATCGAGCGCGCATGTGCTTAGCGGACGCGGGAGCGGGGAGCGAGGTTCGACGGGCGAGGGGGAGAAACGCGATACCAGCGGGCTGTGTTTCCAATTTGTACTACTCGATCAAGCCCCAGGTTGACGTCCCCAACGCCCCGATTGGAATGGGAGCACGCAATCCGGATAATCCCCCTGATACCCACATTATCAGGGGTAACTGCCGGGATCATTATATGGTTCTGGCGGTCAGCCCTCGTGCTCGTGCTCCGTCGCGCAGCGACGGTGCTCGTACTCGTAATCGGAACCCGCTTTGATGGCAATGAGATTCGAGGGTGTCGCCGGAACTCGCCAGCGCGCCGGCGGTAGTCCGTGGTCAGACCTCCAAGGCGTCGGACGCGGCGGTGCGTTCGGCGGCATCGGTGGTCACGATTTGATAGCTTTGGGGGCGGCTGCCGGCTTCGGAATCCACGAACTGGAACGGTTCTTTGGTGGTTTGCGGTTGATGCGGCACCTGGCCGATGACTTGCCCGTTCCGGAGGATGGAGTAGTGGGAGATCGGATCGTCGGCGGCATAGGCCATCTGCCAGGTGAGGCGGACGTGATGGGCGTCGCCTTCGCCTTGGCGAGCGGCGGCCGGTTCGCGGGGCGTGCCCAGCGGCTGCTTGGCCAGTTGGAAATAATTGGTTTCGCCCTGCTTGGCGTGCAGGGCCAAGGCTTCGATCTGCTGGCGATCGCCCGCACTCAACGCATCCGGTCGGACTTGAGCGGCGGAGAGGTTTTGCGTCAGCTGGCACTGGGATACCTGGGAGTCGATGTGGCCGATGCCGATGATGGCGGTGGCGACGCCGGGGGTGGTCAAGGCGTACTCGACCAGCGGTCGGCTGGGCAGGTCCGGGTCGCCGACCGTCCGCACCACATCCGCCGGGATCCGCGACCAAGTCGCCGGTTTGGTGTACATCGCCCCGTCGGCAAAGACCTTCATGGCCACCACACCCACGTCCTTGGCTGCCGCCACCGCGATCGCATTGTGCTGGTGATTGAAGTACAAGCGGTCGTTGGCATTGATGGCGATCAGCATCACATCCAGCACCTGATGTTCGTCCCGCTGCAGGCACTCGATCATAACGGGGGAGGAGAGATGGCCGGAGAAGCCCAGATGGCGGATCCGCCGTTCCTCGCGAGGATTCAGGCCTGTGAGATTGGTCCCGTCGCGATAATCGCGTAAGGCGGCCAGGGCCCCGATGCGTTCGGCTTGCGGATCGGGGGCGTCCAAGCCGTAGTAGATTGCGTCGACTTCGGCCAGCGTATTCAGGTTATGGATCAGGAACACGTCCAGATAGGCATCGTCGGCATAATTCCCGTTGCCGTCCCCGAAAACTTGGGACAAGGTCCGTCGCAGGTCGTCGACGGCCAGGGAACCCGCCGGCCCGTTGGTCCGATCCCGCACCTCGGGATGCGCGCCTTTGGCATGGCGAATCATGGTCTTGCTGGCCACGCAGAGCGAGCGGCGTTTCTTCTCATCGTAACCCGGCAACCCCGGCACCACGTTCAGTTGGCGAAACGCTTTTCCGAAATTCAGTTGACTGGCGGCGTAGACGTTCGACGTGTCGATGTAGTTCACCCCGCTCTCGATCGCTTTGAGGATGATTGAGATGGGATCGACATCGTCGGGTGTCCATTGCAGCGACGATTGCCCGCCGAGGCCCAGGGAGGTGACTTGATAATCGGTCCGTCCCAGTTGCCGGGTCAGCGGCTGGGCGACCCCGATCTTCCCCAAAGCCAAGTGGAACGGGCCGAAGGTCGTGGCCGCAGCGACAGCAGAAGTGCCCAAGAAGGAACGTCGGGAGATGCGCAAGGTCATGACAGGGACTCCATGGAAAAACGGGTGGACGGTGCCCGGCGAGGTACCCGCGACCGATCCGGGAACAGGATATTGTCTCGGAGGAAGCTCGCTTCGGAAACCCCCGGGATGCGGGTCGCGAGATAACTCGTGGCGATCGCCGTGGTAGGAGTGGTCGGCAGTTGCGTCGCTGGCCGCCACCCGGCCGCTTGAACCGAGCTGTGCTTGCCGGTTGCATTGGTGTTGATTCATTGCTGCAAGAATCTTGCAAGTCATTGTGATAACCGGTTTTATAACCACTGTGAGCCCGATGGGTCAATTCATCTGAGCGTCATCGCTCGGGGCCAAGCGGCAGATCGAGCAGTTGCCGGGGATGGTCGATCAGAAAGGTGGGCTCATGCCGCTGGAGCAGGCTGGCCGAGTTCACTCCCCAAGTCACGGCGGCCACGTCGGTACGGGCGTCGCGGGCCGCGGCAATGTCTCGGACCTCATCCCCTACGTACAGCAGCTGCTCGGGAGCTAAACCGGTGCGGCGAGGCATCCGCCGCAAGACGTGCTTTTTGCCCAGCAGACGCGGGTAGCCGACAATGAACTCGAACCAGGATTCCGCGGCATTGGCCCGGAGACAAACGCGAATGTTCTCTTCCGTATTCGACGAGACGATTCCCAGACGGCACCCGCGCCGCGCCAAGTCGGTCAAAACGTCCGGAATCCCCGGATAGAGACGGATCTGCGGCATCGCCTCCCGTTGGCGAGCGACCACGATCTGCCGCAGAGCTGGCAGTTTCCACAAGGGTATCTTCTGCTGCTGGAGGAATTCGGTCGGCGTCTGGTCCCGCAGGGACTGGGGATCGGTGATCGGGCGGAATCCGAATTGCGGCCCGATCTGATGGAAGATCTCCAAGAGATTTGGCAGGGTGTCTGCCAACGTTCCGTCGAAGTCCCATACCAGCAGGGCATACGGCATCGCCCCGCCTGTCGGTCGGTGGTGCGAAGTCAGCTTGCCGGGCAACCGCCCCGTATCGGGTTCAGGCATCGGAATCTGTGGTCGAAGGGGTTGCCGAATCGCCAGGAACCCCGTGCTGTGCGACTCCCAGAGCGGCCACCGAGCCGAGATTCATGGTGTCCAGAACCTGCGAAGGCACCAGCATCATCGAGGTGCCGGACCGCAGACCTTCGTAAATGATATTCATGGCCCGCAATTGGAGGGCGACCGGGTTGTCGCGATAGGCCTCGGCGGCCCGCGCGAATTTCTCTGCGATCTCCATCTCGGCTTCCCCCAAAATCGTGCGAGCTTGACGCTCCCGTTCCGCCTGGGCTTGCTTCGAGAGCACCTGTTGCAGGTTTGCCGGGATGGTGATGTCGCGGATCTCGATCGAATGCACGTTGATGCCCCAAGCCTGCGCCTTTTCGTCCAGAATGGCCTTCAACTCGGACACGATCTCCTCGCGTTTGGCCAGGATATCCGCCAAGTTGTGCTCGCCGATGATGTCGCGATGCGCGGTCTGCACCGCCATCGTGATAGCTTGGTAATAGTCTTCGACTTCCAACACGGTTTTGCGAGCGTCCGCGACTTTCCAAAAGGCGATCGCCTCGATTGATACGGGCACCGTGTCCTTGGTCAGCATCGATTCGACGTAGAACGAGGTGGTCCGGATCCGCGTGTCCACGACGCGGGAGACGTG